>CAIUQV010000272.1 GCA_903901375.1 uncultured Ignavibacteriota bacterium | reverse complement strand
GGTATATATTTTTATAGTATAAATATTTTATAAAATAGGAACTTATTACCGTTTTTTATGTATAATTAATTATAAAGACAATTTAAAGATAATGTTTAATAAGAAATTAATAATTCCTCTTATAGTTATATTAACTGTATTAGGTGTATTTGCAGGAATGAAACTGCAAACAGCAATGTCGGATGACAAAGTTTCAGATCAGGTCAGAAAATTCAGTGAGGTTCTGAATTTAACTTCACGGTATTATGTAGATAATGTCGATACACAAAAGTTAACAGAAAGTGCTATAAAAGGAATGCTTGAGGAATTAGACCCTCATTCAATATACATAAGTTCTGATCAATTAAAACGAGTAAATGAAGAATTCCAAGGGAGTTTTGAAGGTATTGGAGTTGAATTTGATGTTTTAAATGATACACTGACGGTTGTTTCACCAATAAGCGGCGGACCATCTGAGAAATTGGGAATCCTGGCAGGCGACAAGATTGTAAAAATAGATGATGTTTCTGCTATTAAAATTACAAGGGAAGATGTACCCAAAAAACTAAGAGGTCAGAAGGGGACAAAAGTAAAATTAAGTATCGTAAGATATGGAATGAAAGAATCATTGGAATTTACTGTCACAAGGGATAAAATTCCATTATACAGTGTTGATGCTTCATTTATGATGGATACTGAGACAGGTTATGTGAAAGTTTCAAGATTTGCCGGTACCACTTATGATGAGTTTATGACAGCAATGAACAAGCTTAAAAGCGAGGGTATGAAAAAGGTAATACTTGATTTAAGAAGTAATCCGGGAGGATATCTGGACCAGGCTTTTAAAATGGCAAGTGAGTTTCTTCCTGCAGGTAAAAAAATAGTTTTTACTAAAAGCAGGATTAAGGAATTTGAAGAGAATTATAATTCTAGTGGTGGAAGATTTACAGATATTCCTTTAGTTGTTCTCGTTAATGAAGGTTCAGCTTCTGCAAGCGAGATCGTCGCTGGTGCAATCCAGGACTGGGACAGAGGGCTAATAGTAGGGGAAACATCGTTTGGCAAAGGACTTGTGCAGAGACAATTTGATTTATCTGATGGTTCTGCATTAAGGGTTACAACTGCCAGATATTATACACCATCCGGTAGAACAATTCAAAAGCCTTATGAAGGAGGAAAATATAAAGATCCGATGAGACTTGATACTCTTGAGGGAGATAATTTCTCACATATTAAAGATACTAAAGATACTACTAGACCTCTGTTTAAAACTTTTGGAGGCAGGAATGTATTTGGAGGTGGTGGAATATCACCTGATTATTATGTAAGATTAGACACATTGACTAAATACTCCGTTCAGCTAAGGCGCCTGAATCTAATTTATGAGTATACTGAAAAGTATATGATTCAAAACAGAAAAAATATTGAAGGGAAATATAAATCCTATAAAGAGTTTGCTTCTGCTTTTAAAGTATCGGAAGATATGTTGAGTGCATTAATTGAATTAGGTAAATCAAGAAGTGTAGTATTCGATCAGATAGGTTATAATATTGACAGAAAATTCATTGAAACATCAATCAGAGCACAAATTGCAAGGGACTTATGGGGCAATGAAGGTTTCTATGCAGTGTTTATGATGTCTGATGAACAGGTCTTGAAAGGTTTAAGTCTTATAGATGAAGCTTCAAAATTGCTTAGATAAATTAGGATTTGAATTTAAACTGTCATAAATTGAATTTTAAAATAATAATATTATTATTGAGCTTTGCTCTGGTTAATCATGTTTATTCTCAACAGGATAAAATTCTTGAAACTGGTGAAGAACTGAATTATTCCGTATATTACGGTTTTATAAAATTAGGTGAAGTGAAATTCAAGATTACTGGCAAAAATAAAGATGGCAAGAAAGAATTTTATACTTCTACAGCATCGATCAAAAGTTTTGAATCAATTCCACTCGTGAATATTAATTATATTTTTGAATCTATAATGATGTATGAAAAGTCTGCGGTATATTCGGGTAAGTTTACGGCAACTGAATTCAAGGAAAAATCCATAACTAATATTTATTATACTTTTGATTATGATGATAAATTGATTAAGACTATAAAGGAGGTTGACGGAAAAGAAGAAGCCAAGAATGAATTATCAATCGAGAAAGAAAAGAAATTTCAGGACGGGCTTTCATTGTTCTACAATGCAAGAATACAATCATTAAGCGATAAAATAAAAGAATCAGGTGGAAGATATAATGTACCTGTTTATATAAACGAAAAAGAGTCATCAGTCCGTTATTCTTTCAACACTAAACCTGAAAATGTGGAAATTGATATGCTTGATTATGATGTCAAGTGTATTAGAGTGGCAGGAGTAGCAGATTTTGTTGGTGTTTTTGGTCTTACTGGCGAATTTGCAGGATGGTTTTCTGATGATGAATACAGGGTCCCGATAAAAGCAAAATTTAACGTTACTATTGGAAGTATAACTTTGGAGTTAACGAGTTTTAAAAAGAAGAATTGGACAGCACCTTCATTTATAAAATAAGATTTTTAATTAATTCATATTTATTAAACAGATGAGATTAATAGCAGCATTATTGATAGTTATCAGTATTTTTGCATCGAATTTAGTCTTCTCACAGGACGCACAGGAGATTATTAAGAAAGTTCAGGGCAATTACAAATCAATTAAAGATGCAAAAGCAAGTTTTACACATAGTGGTAAAAAGAACTCTGAATCAGGAACAATTTACATACAGAAAGAAAATAAATACAGAATTGAAACAAAAGGGCAGGTGTTAGTTACAGATGGTGTGACATCATGGTCCTATTCAATCAAAAAGAAACAGGTCATTGTAGATAATTATAAAGATGACGGAAATACTTTTTCTCCGAATAAGTTTTTATTCAATTATCCGGAGAACTTTTACTCTGATCTTGATGGTTCTGAAACGGTTTCCGGTTTGGATTGTTATTTACTTAAGCTTACTCCAAGATCAAAAGGAAGTGTTAAATCTGCAAAAATATGGGTAGATAAAGAAGAAAACCTTATCAGAAAAATAACTATAAATTCAAAAGAAGGAACAGATACATACCTGTTAAAGAAAATATCTCTGGACAGTGGTGTAAGTTCCTCTAAATTTACATTTTCACCCCCGTCCGATGTTGAAGTAATCGACTTAAGATAATTATTTCAGTATTTGTATCTTGAAGAATATTAAAAAGATATTAAAATTTACAATACTGACAGCGATATTGTTATTCTTTATATATCTCGCTTTCAAGGATATAGATTTTAAGCTTTTACTGGTTGAATTACAGAAAACAAATTACATTTACGCTATAATAGGAACATTGATAGGTACTTTTTTGGGAAGTTACATCCGGGCATTAAGATGGCGTTACCTTTTAAATCCTTTAAAGGAAAACGTGAAAATGTCAAGTTTATTCCCATTTGTAATGATTGGCTATATGATGATGAATGCTTTGATTCCGAGAGGAGGTGAGGTTGCCAGACCTGTATTGACAGCTCAAAAGGAAAGTATCTCAAGGGCTTCTGCTTTTGGAACGATTGTAGTTGAAAGAATATTCGATATGCTATCAATGTTTTTAGTCTTTGGCTTTTGCTTGTTCTTTTTCCGTGAGAAAATATCAGAAGCTTTTTATCCTTACAATATTGAAATGATCTCTTTATGGTCTTCAATAATAATACTCTTATTTGTTTTAGTTATTGTATTTATGCTCTTAAATCTGGACAAAACAGAGCAAATTGTTGAAAGTTTAACTCAAAAAATTCTACCAGAACGGTTTCAATCTAAAATACATAAGATTTTTATATCGCTTATTAATGGTTTTCTTTTCATTAAATATCCCAGGTATTATTTTAAGATATTCTTAACAACTGCATTAATTTGGATATCATATGCAGTATCAACTTACCTCACGTTTTTTGCATTTGATATTAAACTTGGTTTTTTGGACGCTAATTTAATTTTAGTACTGATGTCTTTTGCGATGACGTTACCTCTTCCAGGAAACAGTGCAGGATCTTATTATTTATTCGTTAAAACAGCTTTGGTTAGTATTTATGGAATAAATCCAGAAACAGCAATTGGATATGCAATAGTAAGTCATTTATTAGGATTCTTAGGTATAATGGTTTCGGGTTTTTATTATTCCATTAAAGAAAACTATAAGTTCAGTACCGGAATGAGCGAATTCGAAAACTAACTAATCAAAATTTACCTCGCAAACCTCTATATATAATTTATCATGTCTAAAAATTAAGCATATATATTAAATTCTGTTCAATTTATTTATCAATGTTTAATTAATTATCAAAATGTATAATAATCATACAATCATATGTATAATTATTATACAACGTAAATACATATAAAACAGCAAAATAAATCAGTAATAGAAAATATGACTAATTATTAAACAATTGTTTAAATTATTAACATGCGAAATGCCTGTTTAGGCTTTATTATTGATGGTTTTAGCCCCCTATTTATTGGCACATAATTTGCAAGTATTTAAGTATAAAATTACAACACAAAATTAAACTTAAATAAACGGAGGTTATCATGGTTGCGACATTAGTTTTAATAACATTTGGAATTCTTATATTAATTGATGTTCTTGTTTTTAATAGAAGTCCAAAAAAAGTTAGCAATTTGGGTACTATGCAGGTTTTTAGCCAGAAAGATGCAATATTACCAAAAGAGTACTATTATTCCAAAGGTCATACCTGGGTGCATGTTGAAAATCAGGAGAAAGTCAATATTGGTCTTGATGGTTTTATATTAAATGCTTTAGGCAAAGTCGAATTATCAAATTTTGCATCTTTAGGTAAGCTGGTAAGCAAAGGGGATGTACTTTTTGAAACAAATGTTAATAATGTAAATGTTAAATTCCGTTCTCCTGTAAAAGGGATTGTAACTGGTTTTAACACTGAATTAAAAGGTAATATAAAAGATCCTGAGAACTGGTGTGTAAGCTTAAAACCGTTAAGTATGAACGAAGATATGAGTTCATTAATCTCTTCGAATGCTGCTTCCAAATGGATAAAAAGTGAATTCAGAAGATTAAAAGATTTGCTTATCTATTCGATGGAACCTGCCGGATTAGCAGGTGCAACTATGTATGATGGTGGTAATATAGCTGAAGGAGCTATTGCATATTTTGAAGAACCAATAATTAAAGATTTCGAAGAATTATTCCTGAAAGTTTAAATTCTTGACTTTGGTATAATGTGCTGGAGGTATCTCTTAGATGAGATACCTCTTATTATAAGATGTAAAAATTAGTAAATTGTATTAAACTAACATCTTGTGTATTTTTGAATATATTAAAACAATATGAAACCCCGCATATTTAATAAACTGAGTTTTAAACTTTTTTTGTCTACATTTTTACTACTTGTTGCATTTCTGTCTTTTCATACATATTTTACTGTATATAAACTCAAAAAAGATGTTACTCAATTATACTTGCAAACTGCTTATAATATAAGTGATTTGATAAAAAACTCTACCCGATACAGTATGCTTCATAATAAAAGGGAAGATATTTATCAGATAATTAAAGCAGTTGGTAATGAAAAAGGAGTAAAGAGGATAAGGATTTACAATAAACTTGGTGTTATTACATTTTCTACAGATTCCACTGAGTTATTTAGGACAATAGATATGGATGCTGAAGCATGTGTAGTTTGTCATGACAAATCATCAAAGAAATATGTCTCTTCACCCAGGGATAGTATAAGAATATTTGAAACAACATCCGAGGGTAGAATTCTTGGTCTTATTAATCCAATAAAGAATGACAAGGACTGCTATACATCCGAGTGTCATGCCCACAGTTCTAACAGTAAGCTTCTTGGTGTATTAGATGTTATGATGACGATGAAGGATGCTGATGCAACTGTTCAGGAAAATCAGGAAAATACAATTTATTCTTCCGTATTCATAACACTCATTATCTCTGGTTTTGTAGGTATTTTCATACTTTTTTTAGTTAACAGACCGTTAAAAAAACTTCAACAGGGAATAAGTGAATTAGGTAAAGGAAATTTTAACTTTAGAATATTGATTGGTACAAGAAGTGAACTTGGTGAAATTGCACGTGAATTTAATACAATGTCCCGTCAGCTATCACAGGCTTATAATGAAATCAAAGACTGGTCTGAAAATCTCAATCTTAAAGTCGAAGACAAATCAAAAGAACTAAAGATTATATATGAACAGGTTGTTCAAATGGAGAAAATGGCTTCTTTAGGAAAGCTATCGGCAACTGTTGCACATGAATTAAACAATCCTCTTGAAGGTATATTAACTTACAGTAAATTAATATTAAAAAAATTAGGAAGTATTGAAAAATCAGGCAGTATTGAGAAAATGGATAAGTATCTTCGGCTAATTATCGAAGAAACGTCAAGATGTGGAAACATTGTAAAAGATTTGCTTTTGTTTTCTCACAGAAGTGTTAATGAATTTGTAAAAGCTGATTTAGTAGAAATTATAGAAAGAAGTTTGTTACTCGTTGAACATCATTTGGAAATGAATTCTATTAAATTAATCAAAGTTTATGATTTAAATTCATTAGTACTTACTTGTAGTCCTCAAAAATTGCAGCAGGCTTTTTTATCATTGCTGATAAATTCAATAGAATCGATGACTGGTAAAGGAGGAGCACTTAAAGTAAATCTTACTCATGATGGAGAAAATGCAATCATTAGATTTTCAGACGAAGGTTCTGGAATTGCAGAAAGAGACCTACCGTTTATATTTGAACCATTTTTTACTACAAAAGACAGTATGAGTGGGACAGGTCTTGGATTATCAGTTGTTTATGGGATTATTAATTCTCACAATGGTGATATTGAAGTAGAAAAAACATCAGAATTAGGTACAACATTTAAAATAAAATTACCGTTAAATTTGAATTTAAACAAGAAAGAAGATGGAAAGTAGAATATTAATTGTTGATGATGAGAAAATTGTAAGAGAATCATTACAGCATTGGTTTGAAGAAGAAGGATATATTATTGAGACAGCAGAGAACGGGATGAGTGCATTGGAAAAATTTTCGCAAAGTTCATTTGATTTAGCGTTACTTGATATGAAAATGCCGGGAATGACTGGTCTTGAACTTCTTAAAAAGATTAAACAGATTGATGAAAATTGTATTGTGATTCTTATTACAGCTTTTGCCTCTGTTCCTACTGCAATACAGGCATTGAAGGACGGTGCATATGACTACGTCACTAAACCTGTTGATCCTGATGAATTGAACAATATTGTCAAGAATGCACTGGAAAGTGTTAAATTAAAAAAAGAAAACAAAGAACTTAAAGTCCATTTGGAAAGTCTCACAATTCCTGAAAATCTTGTAGGTGAGAGTCCTCAAATGAAGAAAATTATTGAATTAATAAAGACTGTGGCTGATTCTGATTCTACTGTAATGGTCAGGGGAGAAAGTGGAACAGGAAAAGAATTAGTCGCTAAAGCAATACATCAGAACAGTAAGAGAAAGTACTTCCCTATAATTACTGTAAATTGTGGTGCTCTATCCGAGTCTTTGCTCGAAAGTGAATTATTCGGACATGAAAAAGGTGCTTTTACTGGTGCACATTTCAAAAGAAAAGGAAAGTTCGAAATCGCTAATGGAGGGACAATATTTTTGGATGAAATCGGCAGTATTTCACAGAAAACTCAGGTAGATTTGCTTAGAATTATTGAAACAAAGAAGTTTAACAGAGTTGGTGGAAATGAAATGGTTGAAAGTGATTTCAGGCTGATTACAGCTACAAATGAACCACTGGAAAAGCTGATTGATGAGAATAAATTCCGCAAAGACTTATATTACAGGCTGAATGTTATCACAATTACACTGCCTCCATTACGCGAAAGAAAACAAGATATTCCTATTCTCGCTAATTTTTTCCTTAAGAAATATTCAGAACTAATGAATAAAGACCTGGTTTGTGTGTCTGACAGTGCTATGGATTTTCTTCTTGGATACGATTTTCCTGGTAATGTAAGGGAACTGGAAAATACAATCGAACGTGCAATAGTTATAGGTAAAGGAAATAGGATTGAGCTTGAAGATTTAAGCCTTGAAGGAACTAATGATAATTATGCTTTTGCAGACGATTCTACCGGCAGTCTTGAAGATGTTGAAAAGAAATATATTATTAAAGTTCTTGGTGAAAATAAATGGAATATATCCAAAAGTGCTGAAATACTCGGTGTTGAGAGAGTAACACTTTACAATAAGATTAGTAAATATGGATTAAAGAAGTTATAAAAATGGAATTGACAATTCTGCCATTAAAATTTGCGAATGATCAATTATTAAAAGACTTATTATTCAGATTAAGGTTTGTTTTCGAAAAAGTGGAAGTAATAAATATAAATATTGATATTGAACATACTTACAGTGCACAACGTAGGCAATTTTATTCAACCAAAATTATTGAATCGGTTAAAACTTTAAACCCTGTACCAGAAGGATTTGTTTTGATACTTACTGATATGGATTTATTTGTTCCGGTACTAACACACATTTACGGTGAAGCTGAATATAACGGAAGATATTCCGTTGTGAGCGTTTGCAGACTTCACGAAGAGTTTTATACTTCTGAAAGCAACAATTCATTACTGCTTGAAAGATCTTACAAAGAGATTGTTCATGAACTTGGTCACAATGTTGGATTAAAACATTGCAAAGACTGGACATGTGTTATGCACTCGTCAAGTGGTATTGAAGAAGTCGATATTAAAGGTAATCTATTTTGTAATGTATGTCATGGTTTAGCCAAAGATAAAGGATTTGTACTTTAAAAAGAAAATTCAGATAGAATTAATTAAATTATAAAGTAAAATGATAGGCTTATGAAAAATCTGAACAGACGTGATTTTTTTAAGACAGCAGCATTTGGAGCAGCGGTTGCTACTCTGGGTGCAAAATCTGCTAAAGCATCGGATAAAATGCTTTCGGAGGATAGGGTTGGAGTACTTGTAGATACAGCGGTCTGTGTGGGATGCAGACACTGCGAATGGGCTTGTAAAGTGGCTCATAACATTCCCACAAAAGAACTTGAGACATACTCTGACAGTACAGTATTCAAGGATTACAGACGTCCTGATCAATCTGCATTGACTGTAGTGAATCAATTTGAGAATGAAACGAATTCACTTTTGCCAGTAAATGTTAAAACTCAATGCATGCATTGCGAACGTCCGGCGTGTGTTTCTGCCTGTATCGTTGGTGCATTGACAAAACAGGAAGATGGTTCGGTTATCTGGGATGACGATAAGTGCATCGGATGCCGTTATTGCATGGTTGCCTGCCAGTTCCAGATTCCAACGTACGATTATGACAGATCGATAGACCCTCACATTAGGAAATGTGATTTCTGCCACGAAAGAAGAAAAGAAGGTCAGCTGCCAGCCTGTGTAAATATCTGTCCCAATGAAGCATTATTGTTTGGGAAACGCAGCGAAATATTAAGAGTTGCAAAAAACAGAATAAAAAGAAAACCTGATGTTTATGTCAATCATATTTATGGTGAACAGGAAATAGGCGGAACATCATGGATTTACATTGCAAGTAAGGAATTTGATAAACTCAAAATGCCAACTCTAATGAAGAATCCTGCTCCTGGGATTTCTGAATCTATACAGCATGGAATATTTGCATACTTTATCCCGCCCGTCACATTGTATGCATTGCTAAGAACAATAATGTGGGTTTCAACCAGACATAAAAATAGTAACTCTGAAAATCATAAAGATGAGAAAGGAGAAGAATCATGATTGCATCACCTGTTAAACAGAAGTACTTTACTCCTGGTGTTGTTATTTTAGTGATCTTAGCATTGAATGGACTTGCGTTTTTAGCGGTTAGATTTATTAGTGGACTTGGAGCAGTTACAAATCTTGATAATTATACACCCTGGGGCTTATGGATAGGAGTCGACGTAGCAGCCGGGGTAGCATTAGCTGCTGGAGGTTTTACTTCAGCTGCTCTTGTCCATGTTATGCAGCGTGAACATTATCATGCTATAGTACGACCTGCTTTGCTTACTGCAATGCTTGGATATACTTTTGTTGCATTTGCTGTATGTGTTGATATCGGACGTTTCTATTTTATCTGGCATCCGCTTATTATGTGGAATGGAAATTCAGCACTTTTTGAAGTCGGTATTTGTGTGATGATTTATTTGACAGTATTATACATTGAATTTCTCCCTATAGTAATTGAAAGGTTTATGTTTAGAGTTAATTTGCCGGGTTTACTGAAGATTCTTAATAAACCAGTCGATTCGCTTTTAAGAGTATTAAACAGAGGATTATCAAGAACAATGTTTGTTTTTATTATTTTTGGTGTCGTACTTTCAACTCTTCATCAGTCATCTTTAGGGACGTTAATGGTTATAGCTGGACAGAAGATGCATCCTTTATGGCAGACTCCTGTATTGCCATTGCTGTTCCTCCTTTCAGCAATCGCAGTTGGATTCCCAATGATAATATTTGAATCACTTATAGCTTCTCGCAGTTTTAAAATGAAACCTGAGATGAATATTCTTTCTAGTCTTGGAAGTATGGTTGCACCGATTTTGGCAATTTACCTCGCATTCAAATTTGGAGACCTTGTTGTAAGAAATGCTTTTCATTATGTTTTGATTTTTGATACGGCTGCCTGGATGTTTATTGCAGAACTATCTTTGATAATAATTGCTTTCATTTTGTTTTTGTCTAAAAAAACAGTGGATTCTCCTTTAAGGCTTTTTATAGCGTCATCATTGGTTATTGCTGGAGTATTACTTAATCGGGTTAATAATTTCATTATAGCTTATAATCCGTTCTTTAATCCTAAATCTTATTTCCCTTCAATCGGGGAAATATCTGTTACGATAGGTTGTATAGCTTTACTGGTGCTCGTTTATAGAGCAGTTGTACTTATTTTTCCTGTTATAAGTCAGGAGAAAATAAAAGCAAGTAATTAATACTTGAATTATTAAAATAATCTAAATTATTAAGATTAGAATATTGAAATATGAAAAAACTAATATACATAATAGTACCTTTATTATTTATCTGTTTTATAGTAATAACAGTATCTGTATCACAGACCAAAAATCAAAAATCTGTAAGTGAAAAGATCGATACAAAGGTCATTTACAATAAATCGCTAAATAATAAATCACCTCACGACGTAACAGGGTTGACATGTAAATCCTGTCATGTAAACGAATACCCGACTAAAAAAGATCCGGGTTTGATGGAATGCCCAAGGGAGAAAATGGTTTCTGATTATAGGTCTCCGAAGGAAGGACCGGATGTAGTTGTTATCAAAGATATGGCTGAAAATTATTCAGGAGTCATATTCTCGCATAAATTGCACTCCCAGATGTCAGAGATGTCAGGCGGCTGTACAGCATGTCACCATTATAACACTACAGGTCCTGTCTTGAATTGCCGTAATTGTCATGACAAAAACCGGTCGAGAGAAGATGTCACTGTACCTGACCTTAAAGCTGCTTACCACAGACAATGTATGATGTGTCATAAGCAATGGACAAAAGAAAACGGATGTAATACACAATGTCACTTAAAAAAAGGTACTGATATTGATCAGGTTGTAGAATCTTATAAAGGTAAAGATCATCCGAAAGTGACTGAACCCGAAAAAATGTTATGGGAAACCAGCTCGGATAAAGGTAAAATGGTTACATTTTTTCACGAAGAGCATAATAAACTGTTCCGGATTAATTGTAATACTTGTCATTATCAGGAAAATTGTATCAAATGTCATGAGAAGAAACAGCGTGAAGATTATTCAAAACCAGTTAAAATTCAAAAATCATTCGAAGAGCATCATAAACAATGCAGCAATTGTCATAAGAGTAATTCTTGCTCAAAATGTCATAGTGAAAAAGAACTTTCTCCTTTCAATCATGCTAAATCGACTGGTTGGGCTCTGAGTTCATACCATAGTAAACTTGAATGCTCTAAATGTCACGGAAACACTGTCCCGATTAAAAAACTGGATAGGAATTGTACAACCTGCCATAAAAATTTTACTAAAGGTAAATTTGATCATAAAGTAACAGGAATTGTTTTATCTGAAGTTCACCTTGAGCTCGATTGTAAGGATTGTCACTCTAATGGTGATTTTTCCAAAGCTCCTTTGTGTAAATCATGTCATGATGATAAATCATATCCTGCTCAGCTTCCCGGGAAAAAGAATAGATAATATATTATAATCCTACCCTTTTAATAAAGGGTAGGATATGCTATTTTTACATATCTGAAAATATTATTAATTGTATGCTTAAACAATCTCATAATAACAGTTTTGTATTTTATACTATAATTATTTTAGCATTGTTGAATATTGCTTCAGGCAATTTATTTGCTCAGGGAATTTTAAATTTTCCCGTAGATACTATTATAAAGGACGGATATTATAATTACAGAAGTCTTGTTAAATATGATAATGATGGATTTCTGCACATAGTAAACTCTACTCAGTTTGATGTACAAAGCAACACAAGGGAAATATATTACAGAACGAACAAAACCGGTACCTTTGTAACGACTCGTATTTCGAGCAATACTATAGATGATAATTATGCTACAATAGATTTTGATAAAAATGGTAAGGTTCATATAGGTTGGGAGAGGAAAGATGGCAGTAATAATTTTCAGCTTATATACACAAATAACCGGAATACTTCCTCGGGATTTGGTGACTCAGTTTGGATAACTACTGGTGGTTCAAACAAAGCTACTCCTTTTATGTGTGTAGGGAAAAAAGACAGCCTGGTACATTTTGTTTATTATACATTCGTTAATTCTGTGCAGGATTATGCTTACTATCGAAACTATAACTATTTTACAGGAGTATTAAGTCAGGAATATCAGTTGGGACCTGCAGAAGCAGGAAGTGAAAATGATTGTGAATTAATTGCTGATACAAATGGTGTTGTACATATTACCTACGTTACTAATACACCTGTAAGTACTTCTGCATTGAAGTACTTCACTTTTTCAAACGGTACTCTGACAGAATTCTCTACAGGTATTGCCGGTTATGCAGAATATCCCGAAATGTGTCTGAACCCTCTTATTAATAAAGTTTATATTATATACAGATTATCAACAGATAGGAGGATTTATTTAATATCTAGAAATTCTAACGGTACCTTCACTACTCCACAGGCAATTACTCCCTCAGGATTAGGATATCCTTCATACTGGCGTGGAATAGATGTTGATGAATCTGGCAGATTGTTCGTAACATATCAGAATAGTGTTGCACCTTCACCAAAAGGTTTTTTCCTCATTTATGGCTCTCCCGGTTCCTCTTTCTCATCACCTTTACTGGTCTGGCAGGATAGTGTAAATTATTCAGGCAGAGGCTCTTCTTCTGTTACCGCAAAAGGTGATTTTAATATTGCAGTTGCTTTTGACCCGACTGCTTTAAGAAATGGGAATGTTGTTTCAGATATTTTCATTAAAAAAGGTATCTTGGTGCCTGTCAATATATCTGAGAATACTACTTACACTGATAATTATGAGTTGTATCAGAATTTTCCTAATCCATTTAATCCGGTAACTTTAATAAGCTTCAATCTGCTGCATTCAGGGTTTGTTGAATTATCAGTTTTTGATGTATTAGGAAGAAAAGTAGCTTCTTTAGTTAATGGGAAATTAAACTCAGGCAGACACACAATCAAATTTGATGGTTCGGAATTAAATAACGGTGTATATTTTTATAAAATCATAACTCAAGATTATACATCCGTGAAAAGAATGATTTTGCTGAAATAATATTTTATGTATTCTATATCTTTAAAGATGTAATTATATATTAATATATAAAATCAGGAATCAGTTTTATTCGCTTCATCATTATTTTCTTCCGGAACATCCGTAAATTTTGCCTCTTCGATACCTTCAGGTGGTTTGACTGTTTCATTATACATTTTTTTGTTTTCTTCTGTTGCTGATTTATTCTTCTTGTCGAACAAAGCATCGAATGAAATTACCCCTGCACCGCTGAAAAGTGTCATAAACGTTGCCGATAACATAATTAAATAAAATACAATCTGTGGCAATGAGAATTGTCCTGTATTTGCAGTAATATCTTTACTTACTACAATAAAACTTATAGTCATAACTGATAGTGCGAGACTTGTTATAGGTGTGAAAATACCTATGATGTAAAATGCACCGAAAATAACTTCAACGAAAGGTAATATAAACCCAAGAATAAATGAAGCATTCGGTGAAAAGACATCGAGTGATTTAACATGATTAATAAAAGCTTCAATATTCATTATCTTATTGGCACCTGCCATCAGGAATGTTATTCCTATTATCATTCTGATAATAAGTAATCCGAATGATGATGATCCTCTTGCTCTTCCGATCTATGCTCATTTTTGTTGTTTTAATTAATTAATAATACGAACTAAAACACTAAAAGATTTAATATGAGATATCAAAATACCTTTATTCATTTCTATTTAGCTTTAATATCCCGATTTTAAATATAATAAATTTGCTTATTAAAAAAGTTAACTTTTTATTCCCTGAAAAGGTTTGATATTATATGACATTGAATAATAATAAGACTGTTGTTGTTGCTATGAGTGGTGGTGTGGATTCATCAGTTGCCGCAGCTTTGTTAAAAGAACAGGGATATAATCTTATTGGTATTACGATGAAAACCTGGGGTTTTGATGATTTTCCTGTTAAAGATTCGGGATGCTGTTCTCTCGAAGCTATTTATAATGCAAGAAATGTTTCTGATAAATTAGGTATTCCTCACTATACATTTGATTTTACCGAAAAGTTTAATGAAACTGTTATTGAGAATTTTATTTCTGAATATATGAATGGACAAACACCAAATCCTTGTGTGTTATGTAATAAGTCTATTAAATGGGGAGTGTTGCTTGATCGTGCAAAGGAACTTGGTGCTGATTATATTGCTACAGGCCATTATGCTAAGGTAAAAAATAGCCAGGGCAGATATTTTGTCTCAAATTCTTCGGATGTAAAAAAAGACCAGACCTATGCATTATGGCAGGTATCACAGTATGCACTTGGTAAAACCCTTTTTCCTCTTGGTGATTATACTAAACCTGAAATAAGAAAAATGGCTGAATCTATGGGTTTAAAAACAGCTAATGAGCCTGATTCACAGGAGATTTGTTTTGTACCTAATAATGATTATCGGGAATTGCTCGAAATAAGAATTCCTGAACTTAAAAGAAGAGTTGATAAGGGTGAAGTTATTTATAAAAATAAGAAAATTGGCGAACATAAAGGATTTCCTTATTATACTATAGGACAACGGCGCGGACTTAATCTCGCATTAGGAAAACCTGTTTATGTTTCCAGGATTGATGCAGAAAATAATAAAGTGTATGTTGATGATGAATCTGGATTATACAATAGAGGATTTATTGCAAGGGAAGTCAATTTTATGAAGTATGGTTCCTTTGAAAAACCTGTTCAGTCAAAAGTTAAAGTTAGGTATAAAGATATCGGTTCTGCTGCAACAATAAACCAGATTGATAAAGACACAGTCGAAGTTATTTTTGATATTCCTAAAAAATCAATTACACCCGGCCAGTCGGCTGTATTCTATGAAGGCGATGATGTTATCGGTGGTGGTATCATCAGGGAAATATTGGAATAGCGATAAATAACATCTTTGTTTCCAAATCTTCTCTGTTATTCTAATATTGACACCTTTCTTATAGATGTTTTTGTTCTTTTCTGGTTCTGTTTAAAAATTCTCGTATAATTATGTCTTCAGATGAAAACAGTTCTTTCGGTGTGCCCGAGAAATAGACTACTCCGCCTTCCATCATCACAACTCTTTGGGCAATTTCAATAACACTGAAAATATCATGTGTTACTACGATTGAAGTTACTTTAAGCTTGTTCGAAAGGTCTAAAATTAACTCATCAATATTGTCGCTCATTACAGGGTCTAATCCTGTTGTGGGTTCGTCGTAAAGAATATACTCCGGGTCATCTGCAATTGCTCTTGCAAGTGATACACGTTTTTTCATACCTCCGGAAAGGTCTGCAGGACTTTGTTTCTGAATTCCTGGAAGTCCTACTAGCTCGAGTTTCTCTGCAACTATTTCAGAAATCTTCTTATCATTATATCTTTTGTTCTCCCTTAAGCCGAGCCCTACATTTTCTTCTACATTCATTGAATCAAAAAGCGCAGCTCCCTGAAACAAAAATCCGAATTTCTTTCTTATAGCATAAAGTTCTTTTCTTTTTAAACCTCTAAGGTTCTGTCCTTCAATAATCACATCACCTTCATCAGGAGTTAGCAAACCTAAAATATGCTTCAACATAACAGATTTACCGCATCCGCTTTTGCCTATAATTACTAGTGTTTCACCTTTGATTATATCAAGGTTAACACCGTTTAATACTCGTTTCGTACCAAAATTCTTTTTAAGATTCTTAATGTTTATCATGTAACCAATTTAAGATATTCAGGATTTAATAAATATGGAAAATCATTATCCTTTATTAATTTCCAATTTGGTGCTAAATTCCTGAAATTTATCACTTTATAATGGAGTCAAACAATGATGTTTTCCAGCCCAGTGAAGTAATTTCTCCCGAGGAAGAGAAATTTGAAAACTGGAGAAACAAGATAGGGGTATTTCTCGGTCCTTTAGCTTTTATCGTGTTCTATTTTTTGCCGTACTCATCTATAACCTATCAGGCACATACTTTATCAGCAATCCTCTTATGGGTCATCATCTGGTGGATTACAGAACCGATACCAATTCCCGTAACAGCCTTGTTAGGAGCATTATTGTGTGTCGTCTTCAATGTTGCTGATATTAAAAAAGTATTTATTCCTTTTGCAGACCCGATAGTATTCCTTTTCCTTGGCAGTTTTATACTTGCTGAGGCAATGGCAAAACATGGTATTGATAAAAGATTTGCTTATAAAATCCTTACAATGAAATATGTGGGTAAAAGTACCGGCCGTATAATATTTACTTTTGGTGCAATTACTGCTTTTATTTCAATGTGGATTAGTAATACTGCTGCAACAGCTATGATGCTTCCTATTGCAATTGGTATAGTTACTTCCATTCATAAAATTATTCAGGAAGAAAAAGGTATCAGTGTTGATTCAAAAAAACTAAAGTTCGGTACTGCGATGATGCTTATGACAGCTTATTCGGCATCCATAGGTGGTATTGGAACTCCGGTCGGCACACCTCCTAATCTTATAGGTATTGGTATGATTGAGAAGTTCGCTCATTTCAGAATCTCATTCTTCGAGTGGATGTTATTTGCAATCCCTATGCTGCTGGTAATGTACATATTCCTGTTTATTATAATTTACTACCTGAATAAACCTGAAATATCTAAGATTAATAATGACTCTTCTGTTATTAAAACTGCTAAAGATAAACTTGGAAAATTTAAAGCAGGTGAGATAAATTCAATCATCGCATTTTTTGTCACTGTTATTCTTTGGATTGTCCCGGGTTTCCTTGCCGTATATTATGGAACTGAATCGGAAACATTTAAATCATTTAACAATCACTTTCCTGAAGCAATTGCTGCTTTGCTTGGCGCTTCATTGTTATTTATTCTGCCTGTAAATAGAAAAAAACTTGAATTTACTGTTAACTGGAAAGATGCTGCAAACATAGACTGGGGAACGCTCATATTGTTCGGAGGCGGTCTGTCTTTGGGGAATCTTATGTTTGAAACAAAACTTGCTGATTACCTTGGGAATGCGTTTATAGGATTCAGCGGACTTGATACCGTTTGGGGAATAACTTTTATTTCTATTTATATAGCAATAATTGTAAGTGAAGCAACATCAAACACTGCCTCTGCGAATATGATAGTTCCGGTTGTAATATCAATCTGTATTGCTGGTAATTTAAACCCTATTCCTCCTGCAATCGGTGCTACATTGGGAGCAAGCTGGGGTTTTATGCTACCGGTCTCTACTCCTCCAAATGCGATAGTGTATGGCTCAGGTCTTGTTCCAATCACTAAAATGATAAGGTCCGGTATTGTGTTCGATATTCTTGGCGGCGTATTAATATGGTTAATGCTGAGACTTGTTTTACCAATATTGCATCTTGGATAATTTTATATATTTACATTTATATAAATGATGAAAATATATAAATTATACAATGCATACATTACAAACTAAGAATTTACACAAAAGACCGATAGGTGTATTCGATTCAGGTATTGGTGGATTAACTGTTGCCCGTGCCCTCTACGAATTATTGCCTAATG
>CAIUQV010000271.1 GCA_903901375.1 uncultured Ignavibacteriota bacterium | reverse complement strand
TTTCCTTCAGCTTTACAGAATACACTTTTTGTTCTTGTTGACCAGTTCTGAAGAGTTAAGTGCTGCTGGTCATCGTTTACAAAATGATAGAACCCGATTAAACTTCCGGTAAGCTTTTCAGCTTCGTTCAGAGTTTCTTCAAGGAGATCATCAAGCGAATGATTATGTACATATTCAGAAAGATGAAGTTTTGAAACAATAATATCCCTGTCGCTTTTACTATCAGTAATATCACCAATCATTCCAATAATTATCTTTCTTCCGTTAATCTCTATTACTTCCATAGAAAGATCCCAGGTGCGGATTTCACCCGATTTTACGCGGAAGCATATTTCCGGAATATGTGCAAAACCATTTTCTTTAAGAGGTTTCATTGTTCTCTCACGGTCACCTTGATTAATCCACATATTTAATTCAACTGTGGATTTACCAATCATTTCATCTTTAGTATAACCTGTAAATCTTACAAAACTCTCATTCACGTCAATCAGTTTACCTGTTTCAAGTTCCGTTAGAGTGATAGCATAGGGGCTTGAGTGGAAAACTCTTGAAAATCTTTCTTCGCTAACCCTGAGTTCATCAATATATTTTCTTATTTCTGTAATATCATTAAACTGTCCCAGAAGGCACAGTTCACCTTCCATAAAAATCTTCTCAGCTGAGAATAATCCGGTTTTGATTTTACCTGATTTTGTTCTTGCCTGCACTTCAAAATTAACAATATTTCCGTTTTTGTTCATAATATCAATCAATGAATCTCTTTCGTCGGAATTAAAAAAGATGTTCAGTTCTTTAGATGTATGTCCTATAACTTCACCCCTTTTATATTCAAGAAGTTTACAGAAATTATCATTAACATCCAAATATTTACCGTCTGATATAGTGCTGATGCCTATTATACCGGGATGAGAGTGGAATGCTTTTCGGAATCTTTCTTCTGAATTGATTAATTCTCTTTCGGCAGATTTTCTTTTACTAATATCTTTAAAAACAACCTGAAAAGCTTTTTTGCCTCTGTACATAAATGGTGCTGCTGATACTTCAACATCAATTACTTTCCCGTCCAGTCTTATTATCTGATCTTCATTCGATGGTAAACTTTTTCCTTCAGTTCGGATAAGTTCCATCTTTTTAAAAATATGTTTGTGGTTTTCTTCGGGAAAAAAAGTAAATGGATTTTTCCCGATTAGCTCTTCTTCCGAACTTGCACCGAAGATACTTACTCCTGCAGGATTAATGTATGCTATTTTATCATCCTGATCAATCATAATCCCGTCCAGAGAAGCTTCCACGAGTGAGCGGTATTTATCTTCACTTTCGAATAAATCCATCTCAGATTGCTTTTGCAATGTGATATCTTTAAAGGCACCCTGAACCTGAATGATTTTACCTTTCTTATCTTTTACAGCTTCACCTATAGCACGAACCCAGATTCGGTTTCCTTTTGCAGTAATTATTTGAAGTTCGAGATCGTAAGGTATGCCGTTCTTTTCACAATCTAAGTATGCTTTTGAAATAATGTCTCGGCATTCCGGGGCATAAAAATTAATGCCTTCGGTGAGTTTAGGACTATGTCCTCTGGGCATTTCGTGAATTTCGCACACTTCATCAGACCAGAAAACAGTTTGAGAAGATATATCTACGCTCCATCCCCCGAATCCGGAAACTTTACCTGCAATACTTAAAAGGAATGTGTTAAGAGATAAAATATTATCTGAAGAAATCGGTGATTTTATATTTTTGGGTATAGAAGAGCCAGCTTCTGTATTATTCTGTTCTTTGGTACTATGTTTACCCGGTAACTTAATCTCTTTTTTCATAGTTGGTTAATTACCCCTTTTAAGAAAATGATAATACTAATATATACTTTTAAGCAAGAGCTAAATCAAAACAGTAATTATCTTAAAATCCTGATCGCAAACAGTTATATGTAAATTAAATTTTTAAATCAAATGATAAATGACGTATAAAAAATAAATGTAATTACATACATAAATATAAATCTTTAACTATTTGATATAATTATATTTGTGCTTTGTGGTTATATCTATATTTGTACTCTATGATTATCTTTATATTTGTGCTAAATATTAATATATTTAAGAAGTTAGTTCACGAAATGCAGACATTAAACGATTTCTGCAAAACGCGAAAGATTATACGGGAGAGCATAAACTTTAAACGCGATAAAATATGAAACTAATTAAATTGCTATTCGTTTTTCTACTCTTCACGGCAGTGAATCTTTACAGCCAGACCGAAACCGCAGATGTTATTTATTTTGGCGGAGATATTCTTACGATGGAAGGCAATGCACCTGAATATGCAGAAGCTGTTGCCACAAAGAACGACATTATTATTTTTACAGGTAAGAAATCCGATGCTGAAAAACTGAAAGGTCAAAACACCGTAATGTATGACCTTAAAGGTAAGACTATGCTTCCCGGTTTCATAGAACCACATCTTCATCCTTCAATAGCTGCTACGATGCTGCCGAATGAAATAATAGCAGCGAACGACTGGGTACTGCCTGATGTCACAAAGAAAGCAGTTGTGGGGCACGATGCATACATACAGCGTGTAACAGAATCTATCAATGCTAATGCAAAAGCAGGAGTGCCTTATATCATCTGGGGATACCATCAGTTGTGGCACGGAGAACTCTCGCGGGACATACTGAATAAAATTGCTCCCGAACAGCCGGTGGGTATCATACACAGGTCTTTCCACGAGATATACGTAAACGATGCTTTCATTAAAAAGTTTAACCTGAAAGAAGAGGATTTTAAGAACAATCCGCAGGTCGAGTGGACAAAGGGACACTTCTTTGAAGGAGGCTGGCTTGCACTTGCACCGAAGATTGGCGGAATGTTTTTCAACGAAGATTCTTATGAAAGAGGACTTGAGATTATGAGCAGGATTATTCATAATAACGGAATAACAACTGTTTGTGAGCCAGGATTTCCGAGCTCGAGCTTTGAAATGGAATATGCTTACCTGAAGAAAGAGATGGATACAAAGAAGATGTACGAAGTTTATCTGATACCTAACGGTACACAGTTATTCGCAATGAAGGGCGGAAACGAAAAAGCATATGATTTTATAAAGACATTATCCTCATACAATACTGAGAACATTACATTCCTTCCGAATCAGATAAAGTTTTTCTGCGACGGAGCAATATATTCCCAGCTGATGCAGATGATAGACGGATACACGGACGGACATCAGGGGCAGTGGATGACTCCGCTGGATTTGTTCAAGGAGCAGCTATCGATGTACTGGAAACTTGGTTATAAGATACATATACACGCAAACGGAGACCTTGGTATAAAGCAGGTGATGGATTATAACAGGCTGGACCAGCAGGCATTCCCGAGGAAAGATCACCGTTTCACTCTTCATCATATGGGATATTTTTCAGATGAACAGGCAAAGGAG
>CAIUQV010000270.1 GCA_903901375.1 uncultured Ignavibacteriota bacterium | reverse complement strand
TAATCTTATATTATGGAAAATTACGAAATAATACATCCACAGTGCATACAGGACGGCGATGATACTTATGACCTGGTTTATGATAAAACTGCGGTTATGACTGATACCCGTTTGCATTACTGTCCGGGATGTGGTCATGGCACAGCTCATAAAATTATAGCGGAGGTAATCGAAGAACTTGGAATTACCGAAGATGTTATTGGTGTTGCTCCCGTTGGTTGTTCTGTATTTGCGTACGATTACGTGAATATCGACTGGCAGGAAGCTGCTCATGGTAGGGCAACTGCAGCAGCAACTGGAATCAAAAGATGTCTTCCGCATAAATACGTTTTCTCGTATCAGGGTGACGGTGACTTAGCAGCTATCGGTACCGGAGAAACTATTCATTGTATAAACCGTGGTGAAAATATTATGATTGTTTTTATCAACAACGGAGTTTATGGTATGACGAGCGGACAAATGGCACCGACATCACTCGAAGGTATGAAAACAACTACGTCTCCTTACGGAAGGGATATTAAAACTATGGGTTCGCCAATCAAGGTTTCAGAACTCATTGCTCCTCTTCCTGGCGCTTTCTACGTTACACGTCAGGCTGTCAATCATCCGGGTGCAGTCAGAAAAGCAAAAAAGGCAATCACAAACGGATTTAAGTATCAGAAACTGAATAAAGGTATCAGCTTTATTGAGATAGTGTCAAACTGTCCTTCTAACTGGAAGATGACACCTCTTCAGTCAAATGACTACATTGATACTCATATGCTTAAGTATTATCCTCTCGGCGATATTAAAGTACCGTCGAAAGAAGATCTTGCAAATTTAAAAGACTAAGAAGGAATAAAATATATGTTGAACGAAGAAATTATAATCGCAGGTTTTGGAGGACAGGGTGTTCTCTCAATGGGGCAAACTCTGGGATATGCAGCGATGGTAGAAGGGAAAAATGTTTCCTGGATGCCTTCTTATGGTCCTGAAATGAGAGGCGGAACGGCAAACTGTATTACGATTGTATCCGATGATACTATTAGTTCTCCAATCGTGTCAAAATTTGATACCGGTATTCTGTTGAATCAGCCTTCAATGGAAAAATTTGAAAGCAGAATCAAACCGGGAGGTATCATTGTCTATGAATCTACAAACATTCTCCACGCTTCTGAAAGGAAAGATATTGGTGTCTATGCAATACCTGCTGCCGAAGAAGCTAACAAACTTCACAATGTAAAAATTGCTAATATGATTCTTCTCGGTGCTTTTCTCGAAAAGAAACCTATCGTTTCTCTTGATGGCGTTATTGAAGCACTTAAAAAAGTACTTCCTGAAAGATATCATAATTTGCTGCCAATTAACAGACAGGCTCTCGAAGTTGGTGCTGAGTTAATGAAAAAAGCTCAGTAAATTCCCGATAACTTTTTATTGAAAAAGGAGATATACTATGAATTTCAAAGTAACTAAAACTGATAAGACACGGATTGAAGGTATAGACTGGAATAATTTAAGATTCGGAGTTTATTTTTCAGACCATGTGTTTATTTCAAGATATAAAGACGGTAAATGGGATGACGGCGCAATTGAACCTTATGGACTTTTACCGTTTGAACCGGGGCTTTGTACACTTCATTATGGTCAGACTATTTTTGAAGGTCTCAAGGCTTTTAAAGCTAAAAGTGGCGGTGCTAACATTTTCAGACCTGATATGAATGTTAAAAGATTAAATCGTTCAGCTGAACTTGTTTGTATTCCTACTTACGACGATGAAAGGCTTCTTGCAGGAATCCGCGAACTCGTTAAATTAGACTCAAAATTTATTCCCGGTAATAAAGGTCAGTCTTTGTACATAAGACCTGTCGTTTTCGGTAGCGGACATTTTCTTGGCGTTACTGCTGCAAGTGAATACCATCTTATCGTGATGACATCACCTGTCGCATCATATTATGCTGCAGGACTTAATCCCGTAAAAATAATGGTTAGCACAGACCACGTCAGAGCTGTTCAGGGTGGTGTTGGTGCTGCAAAAACTGCTGCAAATTATGCGGCTTCTCTGTGGGCAGGTATGGACGCTCATAAAAGAGGTTTTGCACAGGTCCTCTGGCTTGACGGTGTTAACAGAAAAGATATCGATGAAGTAGGTGCTATGAATATTATGTTCGTAATAGACAATGAACTTATAACACCTTCTTTAAGTAAAGGTACTGTGCTTGCCGGTGTAACAAGGAACACTGTCCTTACTCTTGCAAAAGAATGGGGTATGAAAGTTTCAGAAAGAAATATTTCAATCGACGAAGTTGATGATGCTCACGCAAGCGGAAGAGTTAATGAAGTATTCGGTACCGGTACTGCTGCTGTTATTTCTCCGGTCGGACTGCTTGAGTATAAAGGAAAAGAAATGATATTTAATGATATGAAGATTGGACCTGTTGCACAGAAATTCTATGATACAATTACAGGTATCCAAACAGGTGAAATCGAAGATACTCATAAATGGAATCAGCACGTTGATTTTTAAATAGAAGTAAATGAATATTATAGTTATTTTAACCCGTGTATATCACGGGTTTTTTAATGCCTGATTTAAACAAAATACAAACTAAAATGAATCATATATTAAATTATATAGCCATTGCATCGTTACTGTTTTTGGTTTCCTGCAATAAAAACTTTCAGAATGATGTTCAGAAAATAGAACAGAAGTCGAAAGCGGATATAAAGTCAGAAAAGGTTGAAATAGTCACCGAAGATAAAGTCAAACTTGCCGCGGATTATTACTATTTTTCTGATAAGAAGGATACCAGACAGCCGTTAATTATTCTTATACATCAGTTCCGTTCAAGCAAAGAACAGTGGGAAAAGAGTTTTATTGATACATTAGTAAATAAAAACTATAAAGTACTCGCATACGACATCAGAAGCCATGGACAGTCGGGACAGGCATCCGTAAGTCTGGATGAATTGCTCGAGAACAAAGAACAGGCTCCTAAAGATGTTGATGCTGTTATGAACTGGTGTTACACTCAAAAAGGTATAGATTCAGGAAAAATAGGAGTTGTCGGTACATCAATAGGCGGGTCACTCGGTATTTACGGAAAATTGTTCAAAGGAGTAAAGTCAGTCGTTTCTGTTTCCGGAGGTAAAGGTACCTTTCAGGCTTTTACAGGTTACGACGACAGAATGATGAGCTCTTCAAGGATTATTGCAAGAATTAAAAATGTTATGTTTATTTGCGGAACTGCAGACGGCTCATATTTTGAAGAAGAAAAATCTATTTATGATAATTACCTCATAGAACCACGCGAACTCACAAAGTTCGAAAGCGAAAAGCACGGTAAGGATTTAATAGCGCAGTACCCTGAAATATTAAAATTAATAACAAACTGGTTTAGTAAAACATTATAGAATATGGACGAAAGCGGAATATGGGCAATGGTAATCATTGTCTCTGTTGTAATAATGGTAATTACATTTTTAACTTCGGTTACTGTACTGCATAAGAAATTTGTGGAAAAACCTATTGAGAAAATGGAAGATAAAGTAAATGAAGACATATCTAATAATGATACAACAAATAAAAATGTAAATGTTAAAAATCCGGAATAGATACACAAATAAAGATATAACAAATAAAGATATTAATGTTAAAAACCCCGAAGGGGTTTAATTAGAATAACGAAACAGATATAACAAATAAAGATATTAATGTTAAAAACCC
>CAIUQV010000269.1 GCA_903901375.1 uncultured Ignavibacteriota bacterium | reverse complement strand
GAGATGGATTTATCATTTCTGCAGAAAAATTGTAAGTGCGGATGGAAGAAACCTTGGACGAAGAGTTTCTATAAGAGATATAACCGAACAGAGACAAGCGGAATCTGATTTAATCAAGAATGAAGAACGTTATCAGTCGCTGTTTGATATCAGTCCGTCGGGGATAATCATACTTGACGAGAATGGGATAATACTGCAGTCTAACGATGCGATATCCAGAATGCTCCAATACACAAAGGAAGAACTGAAAGGAATGGATGTACGCAGATTATCACTGCCCGAACGGCACGAAAAGATTAACAATGATATAGAGAAAATACTTTCAGGAGAATTTTTAGAGAATGAAATTGAGAATATAAGAAAAGACGGAACCGTCGGCATCATAGAATTAAGAGAAAAAGCAATAATCTTAAACAACGGTAAGAAAGGTATACTTGCGACAGTTAATGACATAACAGAAAGGAAAAAAGCACAGGAAGCAGAAGTATCGCTAAGGATTCAACTGAAAAAGATTCTTGACCTTGTTCCGAGTTACATATTTGCAAAAGACTACGACGGTAAATTCCTGATGGTTAACCAGTCGCTGGCAGACCTTTTTAAAACAACACCTGAAGAAGTGATAGGAAAAACAGATGCAGATTACGGTGCGACTCCTGAACAGATTCACTGGTACGTCAAATATGACCGTAAGGTGATTGATTCGGAAAAGGAAGTATTTATTAAAGAGGAAAGAGTAATACGTAAAGACGGAAGTCTGGGATGGTTTCAGACGCATAAAATTCCTTACAATCATCCGGGTATTGAAAAGCCGGCGATACTTGGTGTAGCAGAAGATATCACGGAAAGAAAACGTGCAGAGGATGTGCTTCTGAAAAGCGAAAACAGATTCCGTGAGCTTGTGGAACTTGCCGTTGACGGTATATTGCTTGGTTCTAACGAAGGAATTGTAACAGATGCAAACCATAGCATGTGCGATATTGCAGGATTGCCGAGAGAAAAAATAGTAGGAAAACACATAAGCAGTCTGCCGTTTACAAAAGAGTGTCTGGAAAACAATCCTTTCAGGTTTGATTTACTCCAAAACGGGAAAGTTCTGCTTAACGAAAGAACACTTACAAAACCTGACGGTACGAACATCACAGTTGAGATGAGGAGTAAGATGATGCCCGATGGGACATACCAGTCAATAATGCGTGATATAACTTCAAGAAAACATATTGAGAATGAGATTAAATTTAAGAACGAAAAACTTTTAAATCTGATTGCAGAGAAGGACAAGCTGTTTTCAATCATAGCACACGATTTGCGTACTCCATTTATGGGATTTATTGAGTTTACGAATCTGCTGAAGACAAGCGTTGAAGATATGTCGGCAGAAGAGCTCCGGTTTATTGCAAATGATATGAATGACAGTGCACATAATTTATTCGGACTGCTGACGAATCTACTGGAGTGGTCTATGATGCAGAGAGGACATATGTTCTTTAAGCCCGTAAAATTATCTTTGAATAAACTTATTGAACAGAACATTGAAGTATTCAGAATAAATGCAGAAAGAAAGGAAGTGAAATTAAATTTTTCAAAGCAAGATGATATTATCTTAAAAGCTGACGAAGCAATGCTAATGACAATATTAAGAAACCTGATATCGAATGCAATAAAATTTACTAACAGAAAAGGCAGCGTTAAGATTACAGCTGAAAAATCAGGAAAGGTTGTTTTAATATCTGTTACAGATGACGGTATAGGTATGAGCAGTGAATTACGAAATGATTTATTTAAGATTGATAAAAAAGTAAGACGTGAAGGCACAGAAGAAGAACCAAGCACGGGGCTTGGACTTATTTTATGCAAGGAGTTTATAGATAAGCACAACGGAAAGATAACAGTTGAAAGTGAAGAGGGTAATGGCAGTGTGTTTACAGTCTGTCTGCCTTTTAATTAGAAATATATTAATCGAAAAATACGGTCTCATTATGAGAATATATGTCTCATAATGAGAATGTATTTCGACGTACACATCAATTCCTTAACAAAAACCAACAATTATTCAGGCACACTTCTTGTAGAGATATTTATGTATAATAATATTTCAACTATTAAATTTCACATGAATTTAAGAAGGAGGATATTATAAAGCCACCAAAAATCAGAATAATGTAATAAGGAATTTATATCTTTTCCCTGCCATCAGGGCGGGATAAAGATAAGACGGACGGGGTAATAAGATCTATTATCTCATCCGAAAAAACGAAGGGCTGCCTTAAGGGCAGCCCTTTTATATTAAGTCAGAATTTTTATTACCAGATTACTGCACGTGAATTTTCTGCTTTAAACATTTTTCCGGAAGTTATTCCGAATGCTTTATAGAACTCAGGAATGTTATATACAATGCAATTTACCCTTGCAGTTGAAGGTGAGTGAACATCTTCCTTCAGCCTTTTCAGCAATTCCTTATCTCGTATATTTCCACGCCATATTTGTGCATATGAAAGGAAGAACCTCTGAAGCGGTGTGAATCCTTCTGTTTCCTTTGCAGGCGGATTCTTTTCCCAGGCCTTCTTCAAACCTTCGAGAGATATTGTAACACCACCAAGGTCTGAGATGTTTTCTCCAAGTGTGAATTTCCCATCAACTTTAAAAGTATCGAGTACTGCAAAATTATTATACTGGTCAACGAGCACCTGTGCCTTTGCGTCAAAGTTCTTACCGTCTTCGGCAGTCCACCAGTCCTGAAGATTACCAACTGCATCGTACTTTCTGCCCTGGTCGTCGAAGCCGTGAGTGATTTCGTGACCGATAACTGCTCCGATGCCTCCGTAATTAACTGCATCATCCCCTTCTGCAAAGAAGAATGGAGGCTGAAGAATTCCAGCAGGAAAACAAATCTCGTTATTGTTTGGAGAATAGTATGCGTTAACAGTTTGCGGGCTCATTCCCCACTCTGTTCTGTCAACAGGTTTGCCTATTTCGCTAAGGTTCTTTTTATAGTTAAAATTTCTTACTGCCATTAAATTTTCCCAGTAAGAATCGCGTGTTATTTCAATCTTTGAATAATCTTCCCATTTATCGGGATATCCTACTTTAACGGCAATCTTATCGAGTTTATTGAGTGCCTGTTTCTTTGTTTCTGCAGACATCCAGGAAAGATTTTTGATTCTTTCTGCCAATGCGATTTTGATGTTAGCAACTAAATCTTTAATTCTCTGTTTAGATGCTGGCGGGAAATACTTTTCTACGTACAATTCGCCAAGTGCTTCGCCTAAAGAACCGTTAACGACATCCAGTACACGCTTCCAGCGCGGACGCTGTTCCTGAGCACCGGACATAAACTTACCGTTGAACTCGAAGTTTGCGTTTACAAAATCTTCGCTCAAGAAATTTGATGCTGCATTTACAAGTCTCCACTCTACGTAGTTTTTTAATACTTCAATATCAGTATTCTGAAAAGTAGCGCCGAATTCTTCGAAGTATCTTTTCTGTCCGACGTTTATATCACCGGGATTTTCAACGCCGATTTCTTTCAGATACAGTTTCCAGTCGAAACCGCTGCTTAAAAGTACTAAATCATCTACAGACATTTTATTGTAATTCAAATCAGGGTCACGGAGTTCAAGGTTTGAGAATGAAGATTTTGCGAGAACAATTTCAAAATCCATTTCTGTCTGTGCCTTTGTCTCTGCCTGTTTATCATCGTATCCGATTAATTTAAAAAGTGTAACCATATACTTCTGAAGTTCAGTTCTGATGGATTTTGTTCTTTCGTCATCTTTCAGATAATAATCTTTATTAGGAAGAGTAATTCCTGACTGCCTCATTGATGCAATGTTCATAGAACTGTTTTTCTTATCGGGAGAAGAACCAAAACCAAAGAAAGACGGAGAGCCAGCAGAATGCAGGAATGCGATGTACTTAATCAGTTCTTCTTTTGATTGTATTTTTCTGAGTTCATCCAGTTTCTTCTTTATCGGTTCATAGCCGAGTGAATTAATTTTAGCTTCATCCATACCGCTTGCGAAGAAGTCACCAATCTTTTGCTTGTTGCTTCCTTTAACGGGGTTTAGCTGAACAGAGATTTCCTCTATTAATGACTGAAGCTGTCTGCTGTTATTTTCTCTCAGTTCATCAAAAGCACCATAACGAGTAAGGTCAGGCGGAATCGGAGTATTCTTCACCCAGGTACCGTTGGCGTAACTGAAGAAATCATCTCCGGGCTTAACGCCCAGATCCATATTCTTAGAATCAATTATGGGTTGAGATGTAGCTGAATTAATAAACATAAAAACTGAAATGATAATTGTAAAAAGTGTTTTCATAAAACATAGAATTAGTTTATAATATTGATATACTTTATATACTTTAAAAGACTTGCAAAGTTACAGAATTAAAATAATAATTTTACGTTTTGCTTAAGGTCTGGATGCAGGCTTAATGCAACCGGACAAGTGTTGGCAATGTGTTCAATTATCTTTCTTTCCTTATCCGAATAATTATTTTTAGGAAATATGATTTCAATCTGTATTTCAGAAACTTTGCGCGGATTTGCAGACATTATTTTAGTAATCTCAGCGGTTGCACCATCAATAGAAAAACCATGAGTCTGAGCTGCAACACCCATTATTGTAATCATACAGGCGCATAGTGAAGTTGACATTAAATCAGTAGGTGAGAAAGCCTCCCCTTTTCCATTATTGTCAGTGGGTGCGTCAGTTATCACAACCTGACCTGACTGCAAGTGAGTGAGTTCGGTTCTTAAATTTCCTAAATATTTTAATGTGGAAGTAGGCATATAATTATAATATTTTGTATAAAATATACATTTACTAAGACTGTTTAAATGAAAATATATGTGCTCAGAAATAACTGGAAGATTGACAAAGATTTGAATTAACTATTATTAATAGCAGAAATGTAATATATTTTATAGAAGTTTGAGAACTTAAATTGATTGAACTTGGAAACAGACAATAAAAACAATTCACAAGTAGTTTTATATAAAGCTGAGGACGGGAAGACTACATTCGATGTAAAGTTGGATTTGGAAACGGTATGGCTTTCACTTAATCAGATGGCGGAATTATTTGAGACGACTAAACAAAATATCAGTCTACATATTAATAATGTTTTTAAAGAAAAAGAGTTGATAAGGGTTTCAACTGTCAAGAAATACTTGACAGTTCAAAAAGAGGGGAAAAGAAATATTGAAAGAAATATTGATTACTTCAATCTTGATGTTATAATATCTGTAGGTTATAGAGTTAAATCATTACGCGGCACTCAATTCCGCATATGGGCAACCAATACTTTAAAACAATATCTTGTTCAGGGTTATACAATAAACGAAAAACGATTAAAAGAACAATCTAACAAAATTATTGAACTTCAGAAAACTATAAATTATTTAAGCCGAACTGCAGAAACACTCGCACTTACTTCAGATGAGGCACAGGGAATAATAAAAGTAATTTCAGAATACACTCACGCGTTAAATATACTTGACGGATATGATTACGACAATCTTAAGATATCCAACACTTCAAAAAGAGAGAAATACAGATTAAACTATATAGATGCTATTAATTTTATTGATTCATTAAAAACTAAATTTGGAAACTCTGAACTTTTCGGTAAAATCCGAGGCGGTTCACTTGATAGCTCAATTAATACAATATATCAGACATATGGAAAGAAAAAGCTTTATCCAAGCATTGAAGAAAAAGCTTCTAACCTGCTTTATTTTCTGATTAAGAACCACCCGTTTGTTGATGGTAACAAGCGAATTGCTGCGTCTTTCTTTATTTACTTTCTTGCAAAGAACAGTGTTTTATACAAATCGGATGGTTCAAAGAGAATTGCGGATAATGCTCTAGTGGCATTATGTTTGTTAATTGCTGAAAGCAAACCATCGGATAAAGAGATAATTGTAAAAGTAGTAATCAACTTAATTAATAAGAAGAATTAAAAATCATGGATTACAAAGTTGAAGTTTTGAAATGCCCGAATTGCGGGGCACCTCTGAATATAAAGCTGAATGAACAAATTACTTTCTGTCAGTATTGCGATTCAAGCATAAGAATAAGCAAAAACGAAGAAAGCGGTGTGCAGAATGCTGTTCATACGGAAATACCGAAAGAAGTTATTGAAGAAGTGAAGAAACTCCTGTCATCAGGCGATAAAGAAAAAGCTGCGGAGCTTTATAAGGATGCGGCAAAAGTGAACAAGGATGAGGCTTTGCAGCAGATAGAAGTATTTTTGAATTCAATTACGAATAAAATAGCGCTGAGACGACCGCTAAGCATAAAAGGAATAGTAATCACTGCATTGTTCTTTCTGATTCTGTTCTTTACTGCTTACATTCTTTTTAGCGGGATTGCAAGTTCAGGGTTCCTCAGGGTAATTTCCTGGGTTGTGTTTGCTTTTATGTTATTAAATATTCTGTCTCTAAGTCAGTCTATAATCATTACGATAAAATATGCATCCAGAAAATGGAACGACGCAAAGATTCTGAAATATTATCTTATCAACAGAAAGAAAAAGTTTTCATTCTTCAAAGTCCTGCTTGAAGTAAGGGAAGAAAACGGAAGTACATTCCAGACCGAAACAAAGATAATGATGAACACAAATGAATCTTCAAAACTGCAGGAAGGCAAAATTATTAGTGTGAAATACTTCCCTGATGAAAAGGATAACGTTGTTGCATCAGTTCAGAATTTATTAAAGACCGATTAATTTTATCTGATTAGGACAGAGTTTACATAATATTCAGGCTTATTTCGGGCTATGATACGAGAAAATATTATATTTTCAGGCACGTTCAGGTATGCTTCTCGTATGTTTCGGGTGTGTTTCAGGTTTCAGAATGGTCAAAACCTGGTTTGAGATAGGTAACTTTGTCGTATATTTCAGGTCGGACAGGTCAAAACTGTTCAGAAATGAAGTTTTTTAGAGTCAGTTATGTTTTGATATAAATCTGTGACATTTTTGTCAAAATAATCGAAGAATATTCAGAGACCAAAGACAGACCAAGGACAGGCCAAGGACAGACCAAGACTAACTATAGACCGAATTGACGAAAACGTCAATTTTCACCAGCGCTTCAATATTATCTAAATCTGGTAATTTGTATTACATTTAATCTCATAACGCAGTTTTGTATATT
>CAIUQV010000268.1 GCA_903901375.1 uncultured Ignavibacteriota bacterium | reverse complement strand
CTGTTGATTTCGAAGTAGTTTCTTTTATCTTTTGTGATGTCTTTCATTTTCATTTTAAGAATTAATTATTATTCGTTACTACCCAAGAAATATATTGATTGAAGAGGAAGGATGTTCTTTTCCTCGTCGTTTAGTTTATTGTAAAATTCCTGCCAGAGTTCTATGAAATTGTCAATGTCGATTAATCTGACGTGAATTTGAGATTCACGTGCAGTTCTTTCTGCTTCACTTGAAAAATAGCCGGAAGTGACAAAGAGACCGATGTCCCCTGCTTTCAACAGACCCATTAGACTTCTAATATCATTTGGAGGAATTGATATTGTTGGTTTATGCTTAACCTGTACTTTTATTCTTGGAGGAACGGCACCGAGTGGGTCACTGAATGCAATTATATCAATACCGCCATCACGACCTTTTGGAGATATAAAAGGAGTGTGATATCCCATTGCTTTAAGTAATGCAGCAACTAAATCCTGAAACTCATAGGGGTTCTTTTTATTGATAAAATCCTTTATGCCTGCAATTGCTATTCCTTCAAGATTATCAAGGTTTGCTTCCTGAAACTGAGGTTGTTCTTCAATAACTTCTTCATCGTCAACATCATCCTTAGGTGTTTTAACTTTATTTATTTCTGCCCATTCTCTATAAAGTTTAGATGCTGATTCAAGCATATTAACCGGACCCATAGCCATAGCTTTTTCGCCGTCTTCAGTTAAGAACCAAATACCTTTTTTTCTTCTCATATAACCAGCCTTAATACAATCGATAGTATAAAATTGCAGAATAGACTGCCAACGGATATATCCGCTTTTCTCATAAACGGAACTTTCCCATTCATTGAAAGTTACATTCTCGCCGACTTTTTTAACAACTTCCCTGCCAAGCATCTGCCCGCCATTTTCTTTCAGGATTTTAAAAGATTCAAAAATAGTTTTAGCGGCAGTTTGTTTAGATTTTGCAAGTTTGGAGATATCTGAGTCCATAATTTATGTTTAATATGTATTTTGATAATTAGCTAATCTTTTTTCCAGAGTTTGTTGATTTCGTCTTTGATTTTCTGTTCGTATATTTTTATGAGTTCTTTGTTTGCGTTTACGAGTTGCTGTTCCTGTTCGATTCGGGCGACTATTTGTTGTTGATCTTCAAGGGGTGGAATTGGAACCACTAATGATTTAAGATTTTCCTGGGATATATTTGTAATATTAGCTTTATTAGATAATGAAATAATCTTTAAGCGGAATTCTTCGGTTCTTAATAGAAACAATAAATATTTAGGGACAACAAGTTCAATATTCGGAGTGCATTTTATTATAAAACCACAGAAAACTATTTCCTCACCTTTTGTATCGACCAACGAAGTGAAACCAACTCCTTCATACTTGACTGAGGACCTTACAAACAGCAAATCATTATCATTCACTTTTTTGCTATTTAATTCTTTATCACTAATATTAATTCTTTCAAGTTTAGCTATATCAACAAAACCATCAGAAAATAAATCCTTAATATTTACAAATTTAACACCAGAACCAACTTGATCCGTCCCAAAATT
>CAIUQV010000267.1 GCA_903901375.1 uncultured Ignavibacteriota bacterium | reverse complement strand
GCGTAATCGTAGGCATATCTGAAGGTTTTAGTGTCAGAATATCCGCTCTGGTAGATTAGCTCTGTTATCTGATTTTGAGAGTTGTACTCATACACTGTTACTTTCATACCCAGACCTGCGATATAGTTCCACATTTTTATAACACGACCGCGTGCGTCGTAGCGGTAGTATTTATAACTCCATTCATCTGTTCCGACTGTACGGTATGCAGTTGCACAGAGAGAGCCTTTTGTGTTGTTTGTGCTTTTATATTTAATTGTTTTATACAATAATCTTACTTGAATTTAATATATCTTCCCAAGCAGAGCTTGGGAAGGAGAGAAAAACATTTTTAATTACGATTAATAAAATTATATATTTGATTTTTAAAGAATGAAATTATATAATCATAATCCGAGATATAAGGTTTTTTTACATTTTCCCCATCTTTATAGAAATATAAAGATGAATCAGAAATTAATATAGGATTACTGTCCCTCAAATTAAGCATAGAAATATTAACTTTAATTGTATCAATATTAAACAATGAACTTTCAAATTGTTCTTCAAGAGATATTTCAACACTTTTTTTCAAATTAAACGCATTTCTTAAATCTCCTTTAAATGCATAAGTTATTTCACAATAGACATCCCATATATTTTCTCTTAATAAGTCTTTTATCGCATCCTCAAATTTTAATAATATAATTGTCTTATTCACAGGTTTTATTTCAAGAATTTTTGGAAACTTTAAATATGAAATGTTACTACCACTTGTGCCTTCAATACATCCCTCTAAAGGTTTTTTAAAAAAAACTATTCTACAAGGTGCAAATTTATTATGCAACATATTAGCAAACGACATGTTACTTTTACCTATAGTTTCAAATTCAAAGGGTTCTAAAATTATAAATATAGTATCCAAAGAGTTATTTGCAATCTCCAGACCATATGAATTGTTAAAAGTATTTCCGTTAATTTCTGTTGATTGCAATTTAATACTAACCAAATCTTGGCTTTGTAATTCGTTAACACAAACACTGAAAAGTGCAAAAAGAATTAATATGAATAATTTTGTTGTCATTTTTAAATTTATTTTATTCAGCCTTTTTGGCCCAAGAATTAAATCCACTTTCTGAAGTATTTTCATACTGTTTAACAAGTTCGTTCAAAATGGAATATCTTTTTTCCCAGGCCCATATTTCACCTACTGAATAATTATCAACATGACCAGTTTCGTGCGCAGTCGTTTGAACTTGATCAAGCAGATTATAATATTTATTTATCAAAACTTCACTTTCCCCTTTTGGAGATATGGCAGTGGGCTTTTGATCGCCAGATAAATTATCTTTTCCAGAAGTTAATGTAAATCCATAGACCTTTAATACGTTCAAAGTATAACGTCTTTTAGTTTTTTTATCGTCATTATCCAGTGCATAAAAATGTTCATTGTCTCCTAAGTTTCGATAATTGACCAGCACATTTCCCGAAGCAATTCTTAAAACCGCATCATAGTATTTATTGTTTTTAATTCCAGCTTTTTTAAGTATATCAGGATCTAAAATTATACTACCATCTGCAGAAAATTTAATTCTAAAATATTTTGCGTATTGCTGTTCAAATCCATGCTTTAGATTATTTAATGATAAAGAAGCATCTTGAATGTTGTTTATATTAGAAAATTTCATTTGCCTTCCATCGGGATCAATTAATACCATTGAATTTCCTAAAACATAATTATAAGGTGTGAACTGAATATGTTTCTCGAATAGCGGGTCAATTGCTCCCCATCTGCCTAACCTTGCATCATAATATCTTGCGCCGAAGTAGTCCCAATTTGATTCTGTATCGCGTTCTTTGCCTGTGAATTTGTTCTTAATGTTGGTTGTGCTGTAAGTTCTGTTTTGGAGATAATAGCCCCACATATCATAGTCATTTGCGGAAACAATGTTCTTTCTATTATCAAGAACTACTCTAATGCTGCCGAGATGGTCTTTCAGATAATAATAACGTGGTTCTCCTTCTGAAGGACTAACTCTGCCGACTATTTCATTTCCTGACCATACATTCCAGTACTGAAGTGTATAGCTTGAGTATATAGCTATTTCTTTTCCTGAAACTTCCCTTGAATAATAGTCATCGAGAATTATGCTCCAACCAGATGGGAGGTCTTCTGTTTCTTCGGGTAAAGGCGGAGGATTTGAATCATTACATCTGTAAATTGTTTTTCTTGTTCTGTTTCCTCCCTCATCGTATTTATACCTTGTAATGTCTGTTATTGGCGGGTCCTGATTCAGGTCCTGACGCGTAAATTCTGTTATTAGATTTCGATGGTCGTATTTTATACCAGTGTTGTTATTTAAGTAGTCATTTACCTGATTTCCGTTGTAGTCAAATGTGTACTGGTCTGAACTACCCGACACTTTTTTGAGTCTATTTGTGCCTGTGTAATAATCATAACTAAAATTATCCACAAGGTTGTTATTCGAACCGTATCTTTGCATTGTAAGAATGTTACCGTCAGGGTCGAATGTGTTAGTAAGGTCGAACGTGTTGTCGGATGTATTAGTAAAATTAGCATTAAGCAGGCAATTTGATTTGTCATAGGTATAACTCGTACTTAAATTGTCCTGATTTGAAAAACTGTTTTTATACTGGCCTGTGAATGATTGTGTTTGAATATTACTGTTTGAATAATAGGTAAGATTATAAGAGAATAAGTCGGGTTTGCCGCTGGCAAAATTTGTAATTCTGTTTCTTGAATCGTAAGAATATGTATGTGTATAGTTTATAGGGTCGAACTTTGAAGTATTAATCTGTGAATTCTGATTGTATGTGTAAGAGTTAAAGACCAAATAATCTTCGGGAGAATCCTGAGGAATATAGTTTATGCTTGTGTTGAGAAGTCTTCCGGCGTAATCGTAGGCATATCTGAAGGTTTTAGTGTCAGAATATCCGCTCTGGTAGATTAGCTCTGTTATCTGGTTTTGAGAATTATAGCTATAATCGAATGTTTTCATACCGAGTCCAGCGATGTAGTTCCACATTTTTATAACACGTCCGCGAGCGTCGTAGCGGTAGTATTTGTAGCTCATACTATCTGTTCCTACAGTACGGTATGCGGTGGCACAGAGAGAGCCTTTTGTGTTGTTTGTGTTTTTATATTTAATTGTTATACACACTTTTCTTACTTAATTTTAGAATGCCTTCCCAAGGAAGACCTTGGGAAGGAGAGAAAAGAACAATATTTCTAATTTACTATTACTCGAATTTTAGAGTAATCTATCTGAAAACCGCATTTCGTAATAATTTCTTCTTTCCAAACATCTGAATATGTAACATAGGAACTTTCTTCAATCGGTTTAAAATAAATCAATTTGGAAGTTGGTATAAGAATTTTTCTGTTTTGAGTATTAAGTTTTATTGTTACTGAATTAAATCTACTCTCAAATATTATATATCTTGCATTATTTAGTGTAAATATAGTTTTATTTATTAAAGAATCACTAGTAATCCCATCTTTAAAGTAGTACAAATAATTAACGTTACTATCATCTAACCTTAAATTAAACTCATTGTAATAATTCCAATAGTATAAAAATACTGACAAATCGTCTCTTTTCCCGCTATTATATTCTCTAATACCATCCCGATGCAATGAAATATTAGGGTAATACAATAGATGGCATGTATCAATTTCAATCTCGTTCAAAAAATTTACCCAAAAAACTGATGTGACCAATGTATAATGATTGGCGTTGTCATATTTTCTGTAATATGATTTTGAATCAATCTTAACAACAAGATATCCTTTGAAAAAAGATTTTGATTCCAGAAATGCCATGTCTGAGTAACTAATCTGTTCTGTCAAATTATTTCTTATAACAGAATTCCTATAAACACTAATTGTATCATTTGAATAAACAGAAATAGAATCTGTAGAATAAACGGCGCCTGATATAAACATAAATAATATTACTAATAAGATAATAATCGAATTTATAGATTTCATATTTTAAATTTAATAATTCCTATTTAAGGTTAAAGTTCTTTAATAAATTATCATATAACAATTTCCTATCGTCAGCATCAGGAAGATTTCTATGTTGAAACTTTTTTTCAATATCAATATTAACTTTACCCATTATTGAATTAACGCCATTTGAAACCCTAACATCAGAATGAGTAAGCCCAAACATATGGCCAAATTCATGCGCCCCTGTTGTCAAATAAGGGTTAAATCTATCGGAAATCTCTAATACATTACCAAAAAGAGCAATACCAATACCTCTATTATTGACATCATCGGTTGACAACTTGTCAACATGTTCTATAAAACTATAGCCTTTATTATTATCTAAATTTTCCATAACAATACCACTAGCCATATTGTTATAATCTTCACCAGAACCCTCCCGAATCTTTGCCTCAACAACCACACTATATTCTTTTCCATCAACAATAAAATTACCAGACCATTTATTCATATTTCTGATTACACAAGTTAAATCTTTAATTTCATTTCTATCCAATCCATGAACATTATCTTTTGAATATGGAATATAATAGAACACTGTCTCTATATGAACAGTGCTACCTACAATATAAACCCTTGGGTTTAGACCAAGTTCATCAATATATAAAATTGGGTTTAATTTTGAATAAGCATAAGGGCTATAATTATAAAACATTTTATCAATTTTTTCCATCTGACCCCACCTTCCCACTCTAGAATCATAATATCGTGCACCGAAATAATCGTATGAAGATTCTAAATCTCTTTCTTTGCCAGTGAACTTATAATCTGCTGATGTGCTATCCCAGCTTCTTGCGATGTGACCCCAAGGATCATAGTCCTGTGCCTGAACCATTACATTGTCCTGGTTTATGACTGCACGGATTGAGCCGAGATGGTCTTTGAGGTAGAAATATTTCATACCTGTGGATTTGATTCTTCCTTCGTTTCCCGTGCCCCACACGTTCCAGTAGTCAAGTGTGTAGCTCTGATAGACTGCAATTTCTTTTCCCGATGCGTCACGGGAGTAGTATTCATCTTTTGTGATTGTCCAGCCAGTTGGGTTATCGCCGTTTGTTATAGGTGACGGATTTTCGTCCTGTGTACGGTATATGGTTTTTCTTGTTCTGTTTCCGGCTTCGTCGTATTTATAACGAATTTTTATCGTTGTTGGCGGGTCGGTGGTATTATCACTTCTTGTGATTTCTGTGATAAGGTTTCTATGGTCGTAAGAGATGCCTGTATTCCCTGCGAAGTAGTCGTTGGTCTGGTTACCGTTATAGTCGTAAGTGTAATGGTCTGTTAAGCCTGTTACTTTTTTTAGTCTGTTTGTGCCTGTGTAATAGTCGTAAGAGAAGTTATCGCTGTTGTAGCTGCGAGTTAAGGTTAAGAAGTTACCGTCGGGGTCGTATGAATAATCACCT
>CAIUQV010000266.1 GCA_903901375.1 uncultured Ignavibacteriota bacterium | reverse complement strand
CCGGTTTTCTGTTTCACCTTTCCGGTTTCCTTTACGGGCTTTTCAGGAACACCTCTTTTGTATTTCTGGTAAAATATTTTGCCGTCTCTGTATACTTCCACTTCAAGATATTCGCTCAGCGCATTCACTACCGAAACACCTACTCCGTGCAAACCGCCTGATACTTTATAAGTATCACGGTTAAACTTACCGCCGGCGTTAAGCTGGGACATAACTACTTCAAGTGTTGAAATCTTCTCTGTCGGATGTGGTCCTGTCGGTATACCTCTTCCGTTATCATCTACTGTTATGGACCCGTCTTTATTTATTGAAAGTATTATTTTATCACAATATCCTGCAAGTGCCTCGTCTATCGCATTGTCTACAACTTCGTAAACCAGATGGTGCAGACCTCTTGACGATACGTCGCCAATGTACATTGCAGGTCTTTTTCTGACGTGCTCCATACCTTTAAGCACCTGTATGTCTTTTTCAGTGTATGATTGCTGATCGTTTTTATTTTTAGCCATAAGTTTATTTACCTTTATACGAAAACTATATCTTTAATTAATTTCTTATTTTTTACCGTTTGTAAATGTTCGTTGATTTTCTTTATTATTTCCTCTTTGTGGTTGTTTAATTCAAACCTCCATACAGAGTTTTCAACACTTACCATAAGTTTGTGATTCTTGATTCCTGTTGGCAGTGCAAATCTTGATATTGATTCTCCCACACATTCTTTCCATACTTCACTGATTTTTATCTCGTTCAGTTTATCATTTATTCCGAAAGCATCAACGATGTTGCTTATCTCATCCTCAAGACACGACATCTTGTTCGCCCTCTTCTTAAAATTATACCTGTTAATCAATTACTTTGCCGTTTTCTATTTTAAAATAGTTTATACTTTCTTTAACGTAAAATTCTTTCAGTTCTTTCGAATATCCTGTTCCCGTTGTCGTTAAAAATATCTGACCGTAATTCTTTAAATGCGATATTATCTTCGAAACTCTCTCCGAATCAAGTTCTGAAAGCAAATCATCCAGAAGCAGCAAAGGAGCATTTCCTAAGTTATCCTTTAAAAAATGGTACTCTGCCAGCTTAAGCGCAATCACAAAAGTTTTATGCTCTCCCTGAGATGCAAAATTCTTTAGCTCAAATGCTTTATTTGTGTTTTTCGCAAGTCGGAATATATAATCGTCTTTGTGTGGACCCACTACACTCAAACCCCTTGCCATTTCCTCCTGCTGTTTCTTTTCTATCGCACTGTTCATGGCTTTTCGCAGGTCTTCTGCATCTGTTATCACTTCTTCGTTTATTATGTACTTCTCTGTTTCGAAAAAATCACAGGAGTACATTATATCCGGAACATCATCCCTCTGCGTAAGAAAAGAAAAACTCTCTCTGAAATAAACTTTGAACTTATTCAAAAACTCAAACCGCCTTCTGAGTATCTCCGCTGAATATTCCACCATCTTCTCATTCACGGAATTAAGCACATTCCGGAAATCCTTTCCTGGCATCGCATTTCCGTTCAGCTGATTCTTCAGCAATGCATTCTTCTGTTTTAATATCCTTACGTAATTCCTCAGGAAATCCAGATAAACTCTGCTCGTCTGTGCAAGTAATATATCAAAGAACTTTCTTCTCTCAGATGGATTGCCGTACGTTATCTCCAGACTGTGCGGCGAAAGAAATACTACTGGAAACCTCCCGAATATTTCGTTAGACCAGCGCGTCACCTTTTCTTTGTTCAGATGAAACGTTTTCTTCTTAAGTATCGAATCATAATTCAGGTGTACATTGTATTCAGTGCCCGTTTCGCTCTCATAAACTCCGTCAATATCAAATACAGTCGTGTCAAACTTCACGCAGTCAGATTCGGATGAATTCAGAAAACTTTTGCCAAAGGAAATAAATGAAATCGCTTCAAGGATGTTTGTTTTCCCCTCTCCGTTGTTGCCGTACAGGTAATTAAAACTCTTGTTGAAAGTAATTTGCTGTTCGTCGTAATTACGGAAATTGAATAAATGTATTCTGTTTAACAGCAACGGCTTTCTTCTATCCGACCCTTACAGGCATTATCAGTTCCATAAAATCTTCTTCGTTCAGCGAAGCCACCGGAAGTAATATAGATGCCTTTGCAGGTGCACTGAATGTGAATATCACTTCATCTGTCTCTATCTGTGAAAGACATTCCAGTAAATATGATACGTTGAATGCTATCGAGAATGCATCAGATATCTCATCGCCTGAATTGGTCTTGAAATCACAGTTTATCGTTTCTTCGCCCTCACCGCCTATTTCGGGATTGTCAGACTTTATCGTCAGTTCACCTCCTGCAATTTCAAACTTCACTTTCATAGTTACCTTGTCGGTAAATATTGAAGCTCGCCTTAACGCACTGAGTAAATCGTACCTGTTTACTAAAAGCTTTTTGTCATTATCTTTTGGAATTACTGATTCGTAATTCGGGAAAGTGTCATCTATTAGTTTTGAATATACGTTGAAATTGTCAACCGTGAACTTAATCATCATGTTGTCAAACTCCATCACCAGCGATGAGTCGTTCACTATCTTTGGTATTAAGTCAACTGTCTTGATAGGTAATATAAAATTCTCGTCTTTTGAGTTTGTGTGTGAAAACTCACCGGTTATAATTTTGCTTAGTCTGAACCCGTCTGTGGCTACAAACCTCAATTCGTTCTTCCTTAAATCAACAAACACTCCTGCCATATTTCTTCTTATCTCATCGTTCTTCACAGAGTGTTTCACTTTTTGTATAAACCTCTTAAACCTGTTTCCGGAAATCTCTATCTTTGAAAGCTCTGTCTTATCTTCAGGAAGTGGAAAATCATCCGTCGGCTCTCCAAAGAACTGATACTTTCCGTTCTTCGAATTCACGGTTATCTTGTTTTTATCATTCGATTCAAACTTAATCTTCAGCTTCTCTGTAGTCTTCTTAAATGTGTCCACTGCAAGCTTGCCAAGTGCCATCACTGCGTTCTCAAGCTCATCAAGGGCATTCTTCATGTCTTCTTCTGCTATCGTTCCCTTATTCTCTTTAAAAAGTCTGAACTCTTCCTTTAGTCCATCAAAAGTTTCTTCCGGAATCGAACCTCTGTAAACCAGCGACTCTTTTGCGTTGTCATACTTTATCGAATAAAGATTCAGCTCAGGAACCAGTCCTTCCGCATTCAGTAAACCATAACTCTCTTTGCTGTACTTTGTTGATACACTCACTGATTCATTCTTGATAATCATTGCTTTCAACAGTTCAAGAAGTTTCCTTGCTGGCACTGCTACTCCGCCGTCTTCAGTACCTTCCACATTCAGCTCAGTTGTTATAAATGCTTCAAGGTCAGTCGAAACCATTCTCAGTTTATTACTGTCTAACTTAAAATATATGTTCGATAATATGGGCAAAGTCGTATGAGACGAACCCGGTACAACGTAACTTAACTTATTAACTGCGTTGAAAAACTTTTCAGCAGAAATCGAAAATTTCATATGAAGTTATAGTTTAATTTATGGTTTAATCAGTCTGAAAATACCGAAAATAATCTGAATTTACAATTTATTACAAATTGGACTTTTTGTAAAAACTCCACTTAGTTTGTCATAAATTCCACTGTTTCAGAGGTGTGGACGTCCGCTTTAGCGGACGGACGGGGTTGTTATTCTCTACCTCTCAATCCTTAATCTTTATCTTAATAACCAACAAAAAATTCCCCTCCTCTGAGTTTGTCTCAAAACGTCT
>CAIUQV010000265.1 GCA_903901375.1 uncultured Ignavibacteriota bacterium | reverse complement strand
GGGTAAAATGTAAATGGGTAATCATCATCCAAAAACAATGCCGTTCTCATCAGAACTGCGTGCAGACACTCGCTCGCAAAATTCCTTACGTACCATTTATTACCTTTTATGCATTATCAATGTTGCATTACCGTTTATTCGTTCTGTTTTTCCACACTCAAAATTGCAAATCAATAATTTTAATATAAACAAATAGAATAACATGAAAAACTTTACAAAACAAATCATCCTCTCCGCTATTATGCTAATGGTACTGGCTAACGTGGGATGGGGGCAGATTGCTGCCTGGGATTTTACAGGGGTTGGCAGCACTTCACTTCCAACATTTACTGCAACGACATTTAATGCGAATTTAGTCTCGACTTCAGGAGCAAATAATATAACTCGTGGTTCGGGAGCAAACTGGAGTACAGGAACAAACTCTTTTAGAACAACAGGATTTCAAAATAATGGCATCTCTACTTCAAATACAGATTATTTTCAGATAACTCTTACGGCTACAACAGGCAATAAGATTTCCTTATCCACTATTGATGCCAGGTTCGCAGGAACTACTTCTTTCTGTGCGTCTCCTGGTGTTTCTAATCAGTTTGCATACAGTTTAGACGGAACAAATTTTACTCTTATTGGTTCACCTCAAGTTATTGTTGGGACACCATCGACTTTAGCACAAATCAGTTTAGCTGGAATTTCGGCTCTACAGAATATTGCTGCAGGAACTACTGTTACAATAAGATATTATGCTAGTGGACAAACCACAACTGGAGGTTGGGGTTTTAATTCCCCTTCTTCTGGAACAAATGGTTTAGCAATTGGTGGTTCTGTTACACCTTCCGGAAATTTAACACCACCAACATTAAATCCAGATATAACTTCAAATAATGTTGACAATAATCTTGATATCACATTCACAGATGACGCATCATGGCGAGCAGCTATAACATCAGTAAAAATTGGAAGTACAGCATTAACACTAACAACGGATTATGTTATTTCGGCGGGAAATATTCAATTAATCCCATCCGGATTAAATGCATTATTAACAACTCCGGGTAATAAATCTGTAACAGTTGTTGCAACCGGATATAATGATGCTTCTGTTACGCAGGTAATAAATACCGGTGCGGCATATAAGTTAGTTATGAAAACTCAACCAACAGCACCTACAGCAAACGGAACAACATTCGCAATCCAACCTGCCGTTTATATTCAGGATAGATACGGTAATTCTACAACAAGTACTGCATCAGTAGTTGCAAATGTTGGATTGGGCTCTTGGACAATTGGTGGAACAACAACGATGGCAGCAGTTAATGGTACTGCTACATTTACTGATTTGACTGCAACAAGTCCTTCAGCCGTACTAGGAGCTACAATTAATTTTACCAGTACAGGTCTCACAAGTGTTAGCTCAAGCGGTTTTGATATTCCTGCTCCTATTTCAGTTTTATCAGTTACACCATCTACATTAACTGGTTTTAATTACATAGCTGGCAATGGGCCATCTGCCTCTCAAAGTTTTACTATTTCAGGAGTTTACCTTGACGGATCTGATGTTACAATATCCGGTTCAACAAATTATGAAATATCAGAGGATAATGTAAGTTTTACGAATTCTATTACGTTTACACTATATGGTAGCACTATTCCATCAACGCCAATATATGTACGTTTGAAATCTGGTCTAACTGCTGGTAATTACAACTCTGAATTAATATCAAGTACTGGTGGTGGTGCTAGACAAATAGATGTCACTTGTAATGGAGTTGTAAATACACCAACAATTTCAATATCTACAGCAACATTAACAGGATTTACATATGAGTTTGGTACTGGACCATCATCATCACAGTCGTACAATTTATCAGGTTCATATTTATTACCAGCAAGCGGAAATTTGACAATAACTGCGCCAACTGATTTTGAAGTTTCAACTTCTTCATCAGGTACTTATTCTTCTTCATTGACGATTGCATACACAAGCAATACATTAAGTTCGACTCCAGTTTATGTTAGATTAAAAGCCGGTTTACCAGTTGCAACATATTCTGCTGAGATTATTGCAAACACTGGCGGTAGTGCTACACAACAGGATGTATCCTGCAGTGGTACTGTAAGTTCAGTTATTTCGCCAATTACCTGGACAGGAACAGCCGGAGATGGGTTATGGAGCTCAGCAACAAACTGGAGTGGAGGTGTCGTACCAACTAATACTGACAGAGTTTTATTGGACAATTCAACAGTTAGCGGAACTTATACTGTAACTTTGCCGTCTGGAGCAGTCAAGACTACGATCTCAAGGCTAACAATATCACCTAATACAGGAAACAATATTACATTAACTCTACCTGTTACAAATACATACGGAGCAACAAATGATGCAGGACTTGTAGTTGGTGATGCAGTAGCAGGTACTGACGATATAATATTAAACAGCGGAGCAATTTTAATAAATGCTTCTGGTGGTACTTCCGGTAACGGAATAATGGTAAACCTAACTGGTGGGCTTGTAAGGATAAATAATGGTGGTAAATTTACACATAGTTGTTCAAGAAGCACTGGAGGGATAGTGCCATTTTTATCGACAGTTGCAGGTACTGAATTGGGTGAATTTGAATATGATGTTGCAGGGAATACAAATACCACAATAAGTGCATCTGGTCGTATTTATGGTACAGTTTCACTTACAAAAACATCTGGTACCGGGACTTACTCTTCAAGTGGAACATCAGCTTTTACAATAAGAGGCAATTTTAAAATTAATACCGGGGTTTCTTATTCGACGACTATGACGGCAGATATGAATATTGCTGGAAATATAATTAATAATGGTTCTGCTTTAACAATATCCACTCAATTAGTGAATTTGAATGGAACTACTACTCAAAATATTAGTGGTACAGGGAATGTTAGTTTCAATAACTTAACTATTAATAATTCTACTGGTATAACATTATCAAGAGATTTAACCTTAACAGGAACGTTAACTTTCACAAGTGGCAAATTAACACTTGGGACAAGCAATTTAATGTTACCTGCAGTAGCAGTAGTAGGTGCAAACTCTTCAAATTATATTGTTACAGACGGGACCGGGTACGTCAAAAGAACGATTAGTACCGGTAATCTTTCATTCCCAGTTGGAACATCAACCGGATATGCACCTGTATATTTACAAGAAGCAACTGCAACAAATGATTATTCAGTAAGAGTTGAGCCGGATGTAACCGGAAGTTCACCAGAATCACGTATCAAATTAAGATGGACAATTACAAAAATAACTGCTAATACACCTAATATTACTATGACTTTGGGATGGATGGGTGTACACGAAGGTACGGTTTTTGCGAACAACAGGTCAACTTATGCTAAGTTCTTTGATATAGCGACTGGTTTAGAAATGGGTACAGGAGCTTACACTCAGAATTTTACTTCTGAACCTTATACCAATTCGCGTTCAGGTATAACAACATTCTCTCCGATTGGAGTAGGTCCGGATATCGGTACTTTACCTGTAGCACTTTCAAGTTTAAATTCAGCGGTTGCTGGCAGAACAATTAGGCTCAACTGGACTACAGCTTCTGAGATAAATAATACAGGTTTTGATGTTGAAAGAATGAATATTGTAGATAATAACTGGTCAAAGGTTACTTTTGTTGCAGGTCACGGTACAGTGAACACTCCGACGAACTATTCGTTTGAGGACAGAAATCTGCAGACAGGAAAGTATAAGTACAGACTGAAACAGATTGATAACAACGGTAACTATGAATATTTTGCTCTGAACGGTGAAGTGGAAATCGGCGTACCGAAGAAATTTGACCTTAGCCAGAATTATCCGAATCCGTTTAATCCTGTGACGAAGATTAATTTTGATTTGCCGGAGAATGGATTAGTGAATTTAAGACTCTATGATATGCTCGGAAGAGAAGTTGCAAATATTGTGAATAATGAATACAGGACAGCCGGTTACTACACTGTTAACTTCGATGCTTCGAAGCTTTCAAGCGGAATATATTTCTACAGAATGAACGCCGGAAGCTTTAGCGGAATAAAGAAGATGGCAGTGATTAAGTAATTTGAAATTTTAAAATTGAAATTGCAAATTTAAAGATATAATAAAGAGCGAGATTCCTTTTAGAAACATAAAGGAATGACAAAGGGCAAGAGTTTTGCGGGATTTGGATGAGGTCCCGCAATTACCCGAGACATTGGGTTACCCTAAGGCGGAGAGCTATCTCCGCCTTTTTTTATAGAGAAAAGAAACCACAAATTTGACGAATTATACTAATTAAACGAATTAGAAATTATATTAGGCAATGAGAAAGAAAGATAATAGAACACGGATAAGAGACGATTGAGCGGATTTTCACAGATTGGTATTTTAGGCAAAAAAAGTCACCACCAAAGCACCAAAACACTAAAAGAGATAGAGATTCTTGCCC
>CAIUQV010000264.1 GCA_903901375.1 uncultured Ignavibacteriota bacterium | reverse complement strand
GGGAAGTTTTATTATGTCCATCAAATACAATCCCATAACAAAAAATACCATTGCCACGGCATAATTTCCAAATGCTCCCACATCTCCCATCAGTCTTCCGGCTAATGCAGTGAATAATCCTATCAGGGAAATTGTTATAAGCATTCCCGCACCAAAAATAAGAGAGATTTTAAACGTTCTCCCTGCTGAAATCACACCTTGCGAATTTATGTATCCGATTATCAGTGGTATGCTTGACAGATGGCAGGGACTTAATATAACGCTTACTATTCCCCATCCGAATGAAGCAAATACAGCGGCGTATAAATTCCCGGATAAAGCCTTGCTGAGAAAATCGAATATCGTATCTGTCATATTTAATTGAAATTAATTCCCTGTGATTGTAAAAATTTATCAATATCATCTTCAGGATAAAAACCTTCATGCCTCATAATTTCTTTGCCCGAAGCATCCAGAAATACCTGTGTCGGTATTAAATTTATTCCGTATTTCTTCGCAGATGCTTCATCTTTCCATACATCATGAAATGTAACTTTCACTAACCCTTTGTACTTTTCTTCAATAGATTTCATAACCGGCTGCATCTTCTTGCACGGTATACAGTTCACAGAACCAAGTTCCACAAATTCAATTTTATATTTTACTGAATCTTTGCCGGAGACTCCCGATGTCTGGTGTGTATTTTCAATGTTACTCTTCTTACAGGAGATAAGTGCAAAAGCAACTAACAGTAATGTTACTACAAATAACTTTCTCATAATCCCTCACTAATATATTTTAAAATTTGTTTATCTGCCGGAACATTTATAGAACACTTCAGTTTTTCATTTATCACTAAAGCCGGAGTCATCATAATTCCATATTTAGCAAATTCCCTGATATCGTCCACTTTAATTAATTCAGCATTAATGTTGTTCTCTTTCAAAACCTCATTTACTTTCTTAAAAAGTTTCTCGCATCTGCTGCATCCGCTTCCTAATACTTTTATAATCATCTCAAAAAAGACTGAATTTCCCTGTCAGCATAATTAAAGAAGTTAAACTTGTTTTCACTGTACGTCCATATACTGTCAAGATTCTTATACTTCTCTGTCTCACCCTTTTTTGATTTAACTATTACCACCGAACTGAACTTAAGATTGAAATCTTTTCTGAAATGTTCATTCTCCGGGTCTTCAATGTTGAGTGCCACATACTTCATCGCAAGGGGAGTTGTGTATTTAGTCGTTATCAGTTCCTTCGTGAAGTTTTCTATGTTGATACAACTCTCGCATCTTGCTGTCGGGTGAAAATAATAAACCGTATAAGTGATGTCGTTCGTTCCTAATATTTTATCTTTGCTGCAGGAATTAAATAACAAACTTGTAGTAATGAAAATGAGAATAATAATAATATCTTTAATGCCGGATATTGCTCTGTGTACTCTGTGTTCTCTGTGGTGAAACTCTCTTTTATCTATGGACATGAGTCAGGTGATTTAATGTTTCCGGAATCTGCCTTGGGGAAGTACTTCTTCTGCATCCACAAAGCAACATTAACTAAACTTATAAGAACAGGTACTTCCACAAGGGGACCAATCACTGCGGCAAATGCTTCTCCAGAATTTATCGTAAACACAGCTACCGCAACTGCAATCGCAAGTTCAAAGTTATTGCTTGCCGCTGTGAATGAAAGCGTAGCTGTCTTTGAATAATCGGCACCAACTTTCTTACCCATATAAAACGAGACGAAAAACATAATTACAAAATATATTACAAGCGGTATTGCAATCCTTATTACGTCCATCGGGATTTTTATTATCACATCACCCTTCAGTGAAAACATCACGAATATCGTGAAGAGCAGCGCAATTAAAGTTACAGGACTTATCTTTGGAATAAATTTACTGTGATACCAGTCTTTACCTTTTAGTTTTAAAAGTACAAGTCTCGTCAGCATTCCTGCAATAAAGGGTATTCCAAGGTATATGAAAACGCTTTCAGCAATCTGCCCTATAGAAACATCTACAGCGAAAGAATTAATGCCAAAAAGATTCGGAAGTACAGTCAGAAATATATAAGCATAAACCGAAAAGAACAAAACCTGAAATACTGAATTAAAAGCAACTAATCCCGCTGCGTATTCTGTATCTCCTTTAGCGAGTTCGTTCCATACTATTACCATTGCTATACACCTTGCAAGACCTATCAGTATCAGTCCCGTCATATAGTGAGGATAATCCCTTAGAAATAAAATGGCAAGTAAAAACATAAGCAGTGGACCCACAACCCAGTTCTGAATAAGCGACAGCAAAAGTACTCTATAGTTCCTGAACACTTTGCCAAGTTCTTCATACCTCACCTTAGCAAGCGGCGGATACATCATAAGTATCAATCCTGTTGCAATTGGTACGTTTGTTGTGCCTGACTGAAATTTATTCCAGAACCCTGTAATCCCCGGATATAAATATCCCGCCAGCACAGCAGAAAGCATAACTGCAAATATCCACAACGTAAGATACCTGTCTAAGAACGAAAGTTTCTTCGTCAGTTTTTCCATCTAATAAATTAAATTAAAAATGTAACCTACTGTCATTATTCCTGCACCAACAATACCAAAGAATATAAATATCATCGGCAGCTTTAAAACCTTTTTAAGAATAATCGCTTCGGGCAGCGAAAGCCCTATTACTGCCATCATAAAAGCAAGAGCTGTACCAATTGAAGCACCCTTTTCAATCAGTACCGATACTATCGGAATTATTCCCGCAGCATTTGAGTATAAAGGTATTCCGATTAATACAGACAGTGGCACTGACCACCACGTTTCTTTCCCCATTATGCCAGCCATAAAATCTTCAGGAACATATCCGTGTGCCGCTGACCCTACTCCAACTCCTATAATAATGTATATCCATACTTTCCCCACTATATCTTTTACTGCTGCGTATCCGCTGTCTATCCTGTCCTGAAATGTAATTTTCTCATCTTCTAAGCTCTGATTTCCGCTTTTAATCTCATAGACCCATTCTTCAACATACTTCTCAAGTTTCAGTTTATCGATTATGTATCCAGAGATAATTGCAATAAACAATCCCGTTGAAACATAAATTAAAGCTGTCTTCCATCCAAACATTCCAAACAAAAGTATTACCGCTACTTCATTAATCATCGGTGCTGCAATAAGAAACGACAGAGTAACCCCAAGAGGTATTCCCGCCTCCACAAACCCTATGAATAATGGTACTGCTGAACAGGAACAGAACGGAGTGAATATGCCGAGTACTGAAGCTAGTACATTGCCAAGGAAAAGAGATTTCTTTTCAAGCATTGCTCTTGTTTTCTCAGGCGAGAAATATGTACGGATAATTCCCATTACAAATACTATCAATGTAAGCAGCATCAGTACTTTCGGAACTTCAAACAGAAAAAACTCTATAGAACGTGCGTATCCTTCTTTTACAGAAGATAAACCTGTAATACTGTTTAATGCCGCTGATAACTTTTCCAGGTTGAAGTAAACCAAAAACCATACAGCAATTAGTGATACTACAAACCAGATTCTGTTCCTGAAATTGTTCGTAATAACTTTATTCCTTCCGTTTATTATAAAATTAATTTCCTTTCATCCAGTTCAGAAGTGTCGAAGTAGTCGGTAATTTTCCGCTTAACTTCACTACTCCGTTAATCACAAGTCCGGGTGTCTGCATTATTCCATACGACATAATATCCTTTAATTCTGTCACTTTCTGTATATCAGCATCAATGTTATTCTCTGCTGCAACGTCAAAACACATTCTTTCCAGCTCTTTGCACCTTGCACATCCCGTCCCGAGTACTTTAATCTCTAACATATTATTTGTATTTATAAAGTTTGTAAAAATTCATTCACTCTTGCTTTAATGTTGTCTCTTATTGAAGCAATTCTCTTCAGTTTCTCTTCCTCGGTACCAGTAAGATCAGAAGGGTCTTCAAACGACCAGTTAATCTTTCTTCCCGCACCCGGAAACACGGGACACCGTTGTCCCGATGCCTCGTCGCATACTGTTATCACGTAATCATATTTTCTTCCTTCTTTAAGGAAGGTAAACACATCTTTCGTCTCATTCTTCGAAATATCAATTCCGGTCTCAGACATTGACCTCACTACAAGCGGATTCAGTATTCCCGGCTCAAGCCCTGCACTCTCTGCCATAAATTTATCACCATAGTATTTATTCACAAATGCCTCTGCCATCTGGCTTCTTGCACTGTTATGAATACATACAAACAATATCTTTATCTTATCCATTTATTTTGTTTATTCTCCAAATTTCATGATCTTCTATAAAATCAGTTTAAATCATATTTCTTTCTGATTTTTCTGTGTGCAAATCTTTTGCTCTTTGCCTGAAAAATAACTTAATTATTTCAGCAGCACCCGCCTCCCGGCTCACAGCACCCTTTCGGCTTATCCGCATACACATTAATGCTTATCAGCTTCACCCCCGATTTCTTAAACTCTTTCAGATCTTCTTCTGAAATAAATTTCAGATAAATTTCATCCGGTATTTCTATAACCCTTTCCTTCTGAACCCTGATATTCTCAAACCCTGTTTCACTGATTATTCCAAGGTATTCATCTTTTCTTATTGCCCCCGAAACACATCCCGCATAGAGTTCGGCACCTGATTTTATAGACTGCGGGAGTTCACCCGAAGCAACCACATCCGACACAGAAAAATGACCGCCCTGTTTCAGTACTCTGTAGATTTCCTCAAACGCTTTCACCTTATCCGGCACCAGGTTCAGAACACAATTGCTGATTATTACGTCTGCCTTGTTTGCAGTAACTGGCATTTTTTCTATATCGCCAAACCTGAACTCCACATTATTAAAGCCAAGTTTGTCAGCATTTGCTCTTGCTTTATCAATCATCTCCTCTGTAAAATCTATTCCAATCACTTTCCCTTTTTCTCCCGCAATTGCCCTTGCAACAAATGCATCGTTACCCGCACCCGAGCCAAGGTCAATAACAACATCTCCTTCTTTTATCAAAGCAAACTCTGTCGGAAGTCCGCATCCGAGTCCAAGGTCGGCATCAGGATTATACCCCTTCAGATTTGAATAGTCTTCCGAAAATATTGTATAATCAACTCCCGTACAGCTTCCTACTCCGCAACACGATGCCTCATTCACTGTTTTCGACTGATTTGCGATATCGGCATATTTTTCCCTTACGAGTTCTTTTATTTCCTTTGGGTTTTCCATAATATTATAATTTTTGAGGTTTATAAATCAAACATTTTCTTGTTTAACGAAATGATAACCGTTTAGTTGCAGCATAATTTTATCCTGTCAACACAGCAGATACTCTTTCTGTCTTTCCTAATAGTTTCGTCATCCTCTATCTGAAGCTGTATGTATAGCAGAGCATTTGCCGTAAGTGCATCCGGCTCAGGATTAATCCTGTAGTTAATCCATTTCCCGTCTTTCCAGTCTGTTACAAGCCCTGCTTCACGCAGAATGCTAAGGTGTTTTGAAACTGTTGATGTTGCAAGTTTTAAAATCGCCTTAATCTCGCACACGCAAAGAGATTTCTTCTGCAGCATTTTCACTATCCTGATTCTGTTGCTGTCCGAAAGTGCTTTGAATATTTTTTCCTGTTTATCTAACATATTGTATTATTCATTTCGTTAAATATAGAAATGATATTTAAATAATGCAAGTGTATTAAGAATAAGCAGTTTCGTGACTATATGAATATAGTCTCAATATGAGAATATTTGTCTCAAAATGAGATTTTATTCCTGCTTTTTATTATTCAGTATGCAATAAGGATTTTATTAAAATGTATATTACCAGTAAATTAATACAAAAATAATTTCTCCCATATATTATGATTTTGTGGCACTCTAATTGATGCCTAAATTTCAGGAATAGGGCAGCTTATTAAACTGCTTTCCTTGGTTTATTAAATAATAAGGGTATAAAATATGAAAACTATCATATTACTTCTGTTAGCAGTTGCATCGGTTTTTGCGGTCAGAGAATCAGAGGCATCGGTTATAGACACAACAAAGGTGTATGGTGTAACCATTGATGCCATCAGCGGGCTTAAATATACAGTTCCTGCCTTATCAAATCTTGTAAGAAAACCGACAACCCGAATCGTATTTGATGAATGGATTCCCGCCGTTGATTATGTCAATGCTGTCAACCAGATTAGTAGTGTGAGTTTTATAATGGGCGAACTACTCGATAGTTATTATATGAAGCAGTATAGTCTTAGCCAGTATGCCGAAAGATCCCGCAATTATTTAGACACACTTGGCGGCAAAGTTAATATCTGGGAAATAGGGAATGAAATTAACGGAGAATGGCTCGGTACCACTCCAGATGTTGTTGCCAAAATGGATACGGCTTATAAAATTTTCAAAGCCGCAGGTAAGAAAACTGCCTTAACTTTATATTACAACAAAGACTGCTGGTCGAACCCTCAGAACGAAATGTTCAGATGGGCTGTTAACAATGTCCCGTCTTATATGAAGACAGGGCTGGATTATGTATGGATTTCATACTACGAAGATGATTGCAACGGTTTACAGTTAAACTGGCAGCAGATTATTGACAGTCTCGGAAAAATATTTCCAAATGCAAAACTTGGCATAGGGGAGTGCGGAACTCTGAATACAGCGAATAAGTCTGAATATATATCAAGGTATTACAGAACTGCTGTCATCCATCCCAGATGGGTCGGCGGATTTTTCTGGTGGTATTTCAAGCAGGATTGTGTTCCTTATACAAAAGAACTTTGGTCAGTCCTGAACGACGCCCTTAATAACATACCTATGCCCGTTACTCTTGCATCGTTTAATTCTTATGTTAACCGCAGAGAGTCAAAACTTATCTGGGTTACTTCCGGCGAAATTAATAATTCAGGCTTCGAAGTAGAGAGGTGTGCAGGAGCAAACAACTGGATAAAGGCAGGATTCGTTAAGGGCAGCGGAACAACTCAGTATCCTGTTGTTTATTCATTCAAAGATAACAATCTTGTCAGCGGAAAATACCGCTATCGGCTGAAACAATGTGATTATAACGGTAACTTTGAATACTATAACCTTGCAAACGATGTAGAAATAGGACTTCCCGAAAAATATAATCTCTCGCAGAACTACCCAAACCCTTTTAACCCACGGACAAATATAGATTTTACCATTCCTGCCGAAACAAAAGTATCCTTAATCATTTATGACATATCCGGCAGGGAAATAAAAAGAGTGATTAATAACGAAACAATGAAAGCAAACTATTACACCGCAGTAATTGAAGTCTCAGATTTCACTACCGGGGTTTACTTCTACAAAATTATAACCGACGATTTTGTACAAACAAAGAAAATGATGGTAATTAAATAAACAGACTTTATTCGTAAACATAACAAACAAACTCGATAGTAAATTATCTTAGTTTACTATCTTTCTGTACGTTGTCAATTCTTCCCATCCTGAAATATAAAACACAGAGTACTGCACCCCCTGCCGATACCATAAAAGTTACTGAAGGATTAAAGGTACTCCACAGGAATCCTGCTATTACACTCGCAAGCAACGTGAATAAACTTCCCAGTGATGTGTAAAACCCGATTGCCGTTGCCGTGTCCTGCTTGTTAACGATGTTCGATATCCACGCCTTTGAAACACTTTCTGTGGATGCCGCATAAATCCCGTAAATTGCGAAGAGAATAATTATTACCGGCAGTGACGGCTCAAATGCCATTCCTCCGTAAACTACTGCAAACAGTATCAGCCCCACCGTAAACACATTCTTCAATCCGAGTTTGTCTGCGAGTATTCCTACAGGGTAAGATACAGCGGCATATACAAAGTTGTAGAATATGTAAACCATTATAACTTCAGTATTGCTGTATCCGATGTGTTTTATCAAAAGTAAAAGAAATACGTCCGAACTGTTTATCAGTGTGAAGAAAAGTAATCCTATAACCAGTCTTTTGTATTCATTCGTCGATGTTTTCCAGTATGAAAGAAACGAGAAAAATCCTTTCTTTGAAACACTGACAGGTCCTTCTACACTCTTATCTTTTAAAAAATATGTTAGCAGAACTCCCGATATTCCGGGTACAAACGCTATCAGGAATAGCGGTGCAAAACTATCCGGATAAAAATAAAGAAACACTAAAGCTGCAACGGGTCCTGCCATTGCTCCCGCCGTATCCATTGCTCTGTGAAGTCCGAAAACTTTTGCCTTGGTTTCTGGGGCTGATTCGGCGGAAAGGATTGAATCTCTGGCTGATGTCCTGATTCCTTTTCCGAGTCTGTCAAACCCGCGTGAAAGGAATATCCAGAAAGGAAAAGTAAACGCCGCAAGCATTGGTTTTGATATTGCACTGAGAAAATAACCTGCACGGACAAACACCACTCTCTTGTTTAGTCTGTCGGATAAGTTACCAAAGTATCCTTTGCTGAACCCTGCCGAAGCCTCTGCAAACCCTTCAAGTATTCCGATTAATAAAGCTGAAAACCCTATAGACTTTAAATAAACCGGCATCACAGGATACAGCATTTCGCTTGCTATATCAGTTAGCAGACTTACTATACTTAATATCCATACTGTCCTCGAAATCTTTATCTTTGCCATTATTTAATTATAATACTCCTTTTATCTCTGAAAATCCCTTAATCACCATCAAAGATTCCCCTCCTCTGGAGGGGTGGATTCGTCCGTTCTTTGGACGAAGACGGGGTGGGTATTTCTCATATACAATAACAACATTTCCCATTATTTCAGAAGCACCATCCTCCGCGTTTCAGTATACCCGTTAGTTATTAATTTATAAAAATATATACCACTCGATAATGAGG
>CAIUQV010000263.1 GCA_903901375.1 uncultured Ignavibacteriota bacterium | reverse complement strand
TCTTTATAATGGCGAGACAATACCATTTACTGATTTTGAAAAAATATTTGATGAAAAAGATATACATTTTACTTGATTATCTTAATAGTATTTATTCGAAAGATAAAACTATTTTAGGCTTGGATAAGGATAAGCTGAGAGTTTATTTTGAAGAGATTGGATTTGAGGTTGAATATATGAAATTCAGGGATGTGGATTTTAGAGCAATGAATTTTAAAGGAGAATATGTTATATATCAGTCATCAGAAGATATTGGGTTAAAGTACAAGAGTTATATTGAAGATGTATTGCTTGGATTACTGGAGCAAGGGGCTGTTTTAATCCCGGATTTTAAATATTTCAGGGCACATCATAATAAAGTATTCGCCGAAATATTAAGAGACACATTAGAGATTGAATTTATTAAGAATATAAAATCCAGAAACTTTGGAACATATGAGGAATATTCAGAAATAATTAATGACTTAAAAGATAATGTCGTTTTTAAAACATCGGAAGGCGCTTTAAGCAGAGGTGTAAGATTGTTAAATAATAAAGAAGATAAGACTTGTATTCCGAAAGCATTATCTGAAACGAAACCATACAAATCAATTATATTACAGTTCAAAGATTATGTAAGACCAATAACAAACTTCTTTAAAAGGTTAACAGGTTTAAAGATTTATTATGAGTGGCAGTCTAAATACAGAGAAAAATTTATTATACAGAACTTTATCCCTGATTTATCAGGTGATTATAAGGTTCTGATTTTTGGAGAAAAATATTATTTGTTGCAACGGAGTGTAAGAGATAATGATTTCAGGGCAAGCGGCAGCGGTAAATATTTCTGGCCGGATGAACCTAATAATATAGTTTTGAATTATGCAAAAGATTTATACAAAAAATTCAATTGTCCAATTGCAAGTTTTGATATTGCGTACGATGGGAAGGAATTGTTTCTGCTGGAGTTTCAGTTTATAATGTTTGGGACGATTACTTTGGAAAGGTCAAAATATTATTATAAGTTTATTGAAAATAATAATGTTTGGCAACGAATAGATGAGGAACCGGTCCTTGAAAGAGAGACGGCAAAGGCGATAAGTGAATGGATATTGGAAAACGGTGTTCGGTGATTGGTTGTTAGTGATTGGTGGTTTGTGATTGGTTACCAATAAATTTAATTTCGAAATGATAGATCTTCTGAATGACAATAAGGTTGGATTAGTTAAAGAGAAAAGTGTTTATAATAATATATCACCTTATCATTCTTCTGAATTATATCCTGAATTTAAGGATTATCCGGTCAGTAAGTCAGATAATCCTGCTTACAGAGGAGTAAGGGAATTATTTCGCTTACTTAAATTTGATTATGTGAATTATGGAACTGAAGAATGGAATCCGCTTAAAGAAGTGGTTAAAAAAAGTGATGTTGTAGTTATTAAACCTAATCTCGTAAATGACAGGAATTTTAACAGTGATGTTACAGAGCTTTCATTGGACTGTCTGATAACTCATGGCTCAGTAATAAGGGTAGTCGTGGATTATGTCGCTAAAGCAATGGAAGGTGTTGGAAAAATTATTATCGGGGATGCCCCTATACAGGGAGCTGATTTTGAAAGAATTAAAAATTCATCCGGTTTATGTTCTATTAAAGAATTTATTGAGAAAATTCACAAAAATATAATTGTAGAATTAATAGATTTCAGATTAGCTAAGGCAGTTTTAAAAGGTGGTAAACAGGTTGAGAGAATCCTGACGGAAAATTCTTTCGATGATTATACTGAATTAGATATTGGAAAAGAAAGTTTGTTAATGCCGATTATTCTGAAAGGGAATTATAAGTTCGGTGTTGCTCAGTATTCATACAAAAAAATGAAATATGCTCATAATGAAAATACAAATAAGTATCTTTTCCCTGATAAAGTTCTGAATGCGGATGTTATAATTAATTTACCCAAATTAAAATCTCATAAAAGAGCAGGGGTCACTTGCTCATTAAAAAATCTGGTCGGTATTATTGGTCATAAAGACTATTTGCCCCATTTTACTTACGGTAGTCCTAAAAATGGTGGTGATGAATATCCTGACGGTGGATTTTTATGGGATTTAAGATGGTTTTTTGAACACAAAGAGTGGGAAAGGAACAAGGGTGTCTTAAAGCGATTTTATAATAAATGTGTTTATTTGATGAGAGGTATACTGAGAAAAGTATTTAAATATCCTGATGATTTTGACCATAATGGAAGTGGTGGGTGGTTTGGCAATGATACATTATGGAGAACCGTTTTAGATATAAATAGAGCATTTTTTTATCGTAAAAAGAATAATGATGAGCTTAGCTTTAGAAATGATCAGGGATATTTGACAATTGTTGATGGTATCGTTGGAGGTGATAAAAATAGTCCTTTAGCTCCTTCACCTGTAAACTGTGGATTGATTTTGGGTGGATTTAATCCATTATGCGTTGATACGGTTGCAACTTGTTTAATGGGCTTTGATATATACAAGGTTAAACAAATTTGCGAAGCTTTTAATCTTAATAATCTTCGTTTATCAAACTTTGAGGCAAATCAAATAGAGGTGAAAAGTTCTTTTGGCCTCAATAATATAGATGATATTCTTAAGAGCAGAGAATTCGTAAAGTTTATTCCCGCTAAAGGATTTAAGGGGCATATCGAGTATATGAAAACTGATGAGAAATGAAATCAGGAAATATTTTTGAAATATTCTGAACGGGAAAAGAAAAATAAGAATTCTGATTTTATCAGCGAACCAGATGTATGCTGACGGAGCAGTAAACAGATTAGTAGATTATTATTTTGATTATTTGAATAAAAGTAGTGAATTTGATGCTTACATCCTGGCCGAAAAGTATCAAAATACTGTAAATAGAAAAAACCAGAACCACAAAGGTTTTATTGAATATAAGTGCAGACCC
>CAIUQV010000262.1 GCA_903901375.1 uncultured Ignavibacteriota bacterium | reverse complement strand
GTAATTACAGTATATTAGACTAATATTTGCACACACCAGATTTCGCCTTTCGAAAATTAAATCCTTTATACTTGACAATAAAATTCAATTTCAATATCTTGCTACCTTTAAAAACGTATACACGTAATTTTTTTAGAATAATTACTTAGTTCTTTAACATAAGAAAATCGCTCACTGATCAGAAAAAAAGATTAAGGCGGAAAGTTTTTTTTAATTTCGTAAACATAAACAGGAGAAGAAATTTGTTTAGATCATTTAGTGCGTATTTAGTACTCGCATTAATTTTAGTTTTTCTAATTAGCGGACGAGATGCAGTTGTCTTTGGACAAACTTCGGGCAGTTACTCGGAATATATGGAAGAAGGTACAGCTTCCTGGTATGGTCCCGGTTTTCACGGCAGAAAAACCGCGAACGGAGAAAGATTCAATACAAACGACCTGACTTGTGCACATAAGTCTCTACCTTTCAATACTTTACTGAAGGTAACGAATCTTGAAAACGGAAGATACACCATAGTTCGAGTAAACGACAGAGGTCCTTACGCTCACGGAAGGATAATAGACCTCTCAAACGCGGCGAAAACTGAAATCGGTATGGGTGGACTGGCTAAGGTAAGGATAGAATCCTACAAGCCGGTAAATTCGACGGATTTAGCAGAAAATGAAGACGCGATGCCATTAAATCTTTTTGAAGATGCCATTTCAAAGACTTCGAAGGTATTTGTTGAATTACAGGACAGAAAACTGAATTCAAACAATGCCAGATTAAACTCGAAAGACGAGTTCAGAAGAATCTTAAGCACGTTCAAAAAGGTTAAGGTTTTAGTCGATAAGAACAACAGCATACTCGGTGGTTTAGCTCCGGAAAGCAGTATAGATTTGACTAATTTCATGGAATTGACTGACAAGATAAGCACATTTACAGGATATTCAATAGAGATTCAATCATTCGATACTGAAACAGAAGCTAACAAGCTAATAAGCAAGCTAGAAGCACTGAAATACAATGACGTCGTATTAGTCGAAATTGTATCAGGTGAAATCATCAACTTCAAAGTATTTTTAGGATATTATGACAAGGCAGAAGATGCAGATTCAGATTTCAGGAATATTAGGGAGATGAACTTTGACTGCAAAGTTATCAAAATTTTGAGTTGAGTACTTTTAAAAAAGCCGTTTCAGCGATGAAACGGCTTTTTTTATTGGTAAAAACAATTAGAATTAATACATCAGTGAGTTCTCGAAATCGTAATCCATTTTAAAGTATCTAATAGCTTTAAATATAGATTTAGCAATTTCAGTTTGTCCTTTTTCGGATTTAAGGTAAGCTTCGTCAGAAGTGTTTGAAAGATAACCACATTCAACAAGTACAGAAGGCATGGAAGGACCGAGAAGCACCCAGAAACCAGCCTGGAATACTCCCCTGCTCGGAAGTTTACTACCTTTAATCATTTCAGTTTCGATAATCTTAGCAAAACGGTTGCTGTATTTCAGATAAGCCTGCTGAAAGATAGAAGCCTCAATTTTCCTCTGAATAATGTACGAGGAATCGGTCTTTTCATTTTTTGCGATGAACCTGTTTTCTTCATAAGTAATATCTTTAGCTTCATCAACTCTTGCCAGGTCGAGAACATAAATTTCAAAACCGCTTTTATCATTTTCTTCGTTTTTCTTAGCATTGCAGTGAATGCTTACGAACAGATTTCCACCTTCATTGTTAGCAATCTTGCCCCTGTTCTTAAGTTCGATAAACTCATCTTTGTCACGAGTGAGAATCACTTTCACGTCTGAATATTCTTTAGAGAGGAAATCATTTATCTTAAGAACGATTGGAAGGACGATGTTTCTTTCATAGACACCGGTAGTACCAGTTGTACCAGGGTCTTTACCTCCGTGTCCGGCATCAACGATAACAGTAAAAACTCTTTTATCGCTAAAAGGGACGGAGCTTGATTCTGAGTATGTTGAAAACAACACAACGGGAAAAACAAGCAATAATATTCCGGCAAACAGTTTCATATACTAAATTAAGAAATCCTGAATGAATAATACAGAGAAAAAGTTAAAACAGACTGAAGCGAATACTAGTGAAACAGATTTAAGGACAAATCAAAGAGGGTTTAATACGCATTTTATACGCATCAGACACACATTTAACACGGGTTGGAAACGCATCGGAGGAATGAAAAAGGTATAAGGCAGAAAAATATTTGGACTTAAGTTTAGAAATTGTGAAGATAAATTGTAAAGAGAAATCGTATATAGAAAAAGCCTCAATAAATTGAGGCTTTTCGATTTGGTAGCGGGAGCAGGACTTGAACCTACGACCTTCGGGTTATGAGCCCGACGAGCTACCAACTGCTCCATCCCGCGATATCACAATATGCAAATAATAAAAACAATATTCAACGTAATTCCTTTTCTCAATGAAAAGATTTTATAACGGAATTACTTATTTCACTTTAATCTAACTATGAAGTTTTATATCATTTGCAAAATGTAAAACAAAATATATGGACAGACTTATAAAAGTTGAAAAGAAAGAAGATATAATTGAAAGATATAAAGAAACTCCGATAGAGTTACTTTTCGAATATCATAATTTTGGCAGAGATCCTGAGACATACAAGAATGCTCAACTACTTGTCGGGATGTGTATGGACAACCGAAAGCACCTTCATATCCCTGATAATTTTGCATTTGTAATTCGTTCAGGCGGAGCAAACTTAAGGTACAGTGAATTTAAAGTTTCATATGCAATAGCAATAGGTAACGTAAAGTATATAGCAGTTATAGGACACAATCACTGTGCGATGGTAAATCTTGTCTCACGCAAAGATGAATTTATAAAAGGGATAAAAGAAAATGCCGGATGGGATGAAGAAAGAGCTGTGGAACATTTTAATCAGTTTGCACCAACGTTTGAAATTGGGAATGAGATTGATTTTGTATTAAGTGAGACAGCAAGACTTAGAAAGAGGTATCCAAAGATAACGATTGCCCCATTACTGTACCTTGTGGAAGACACTAAATTATATTTTATAAAAGAGGATTAGAAAATGAAGATATGTGTTTACTGTGCATCCAGCCCCATAGTTAATAAAAAATATTTTGACGCAACAGAAAAGCTTGGCAAGGAATTTCTGAAATCGGGTGCTGAGATAGTGTTTGGAGGCGGAGCACACGGGCTGATGGGAAAGCTTGCAGATACTGTAATTGCCGGAGGCGGTAAAATAAAAGGAATAATGCCGAAGTTCATGGACGAAGTTGAATGGGGGCATAAAGGTGTTTCGGATTTTGTTTATACAGATACGATGCACGAACGCAAGGCAAAGTTCATGGAAGATGTAGATGCGCTAGTTGCATTACCCGGAGGCAGCGGAACGCTTGAAGAATTACTTGAGGCAATAACTCTAAAGAGGCTGGGGCTATTTGTCAAACCGATAGTAATACTGAACACAGACGGATATTACAATCCACTTATTACAATGCTTGAAAGATGTGTTTCGGAGAATTTTATGAATGAGAAACATTTACAGATGTGGAAGTTTGTCAATTTGCCTGAAGAAGTGATGCCGGCAATAAGCAACAGTGCTGAATGGGACGAAGGAGCAATAAATTTCGCATTAAGCAAATAACGTATAATCTATTAATCACAAATTACTTTATTTATCAGGATTAAAAATGGACAGTGATTTTAAAATCCGAAAAATGACGGAAGAAGAGATAGTGAATGTTGCGGTGAAATGGGCAGAAGAAGAAGGATGGAATCCTGGTTTGCACGATGCACACTGCTTTTACAATGCAGATAAAAACGGATACTTTATTGGAATGCTTGGTGACGAACCCATTGCATGTATTTCAGCAGTAGCTTACGGAAATAATTTTGGGTTTCTTGGTTTTTACATTGTCAAGAAAGAATACAGAGGCAAGGGATACGGAATACAGATATGGAATACTGCGATGAATTATTTAAGGGGCTATAACGTTGGACTGGACGGAGTAATTGAACAGCAACCAAATTACAGAAAGTCAGGGTTTAAACTTGCATACAAGAACATACGTTACGAAGGAAAATCTTTT
>CAIUQV010000261.1 GCA_903901375.1 uncultured Ignavibacteriota bacterium | reverse complement strand
CTCTTGAACTGGGAGCTGACGTAGAATTTCATTCCATCACAAAATACATTAACGGTCACGCAGACGTTGTAGGCGGAATAATAATTACAAAGACAGAAGAGCTTTACAAGAAAATCCGTCCGATGATGATTTCCCTCGGCTGCAATATGGACCCGCATCAGGCATACCTTGTAATAAGAGGCATAAAGACACTCGGTATCAGAGTTGAGCGTGCTCAGGAAAATGCGGCAAAAGTTGCAGAGTATCTTGAAAAGCATCCAAAAGTTGATTGGGTAAGGTACCCGGGACTGAAATCACATCCGGGACACGAAATTGCAAAGAAGCAGATGTCAGGTTTCGGTTCTATGATTGCCTTTGAACTTAAAGGAGGTTATGAAGCGGGTAAAACTCTTATGAATAATGTGCATGTTGCAACGCTTGCTGTTTCTCTCGGCGGTGTGGAAACACTTATAGAGCATCCTGCATCGATGACTCATTCAAAGGTATCCAAAGAAGGAAAATTAAAAGCAAACATAACAGACGGTCTTGTAAGATATGCTGTGGGTATTGAAGACGTCGGCGATTTAATCGCAGACCTTGAACAGGGACTCGCTAAGTGCTAAAAGCTGACCTTCATATACATACAAGTTATTCAGACGGTAAACTGAATCCTGCTGAGATTATAAACCTTGCAAAAGAGAAAGGTCTTGGCATAATCGGAGTTACTGACCACGATAACATTGAAGGCTCTCAGGCAATGCTTGAACACAACGGAAAACACGGAATAGAAGTGATTCCGGGTATAGAACTTAGTGCTGATTTTCACGGCAAGGAAATTCATCTTCTCGGTTATTTTATGAATTTCAAAAATCCTGCACTCGTTGAACATCTGAAACTGATTAAGAACCTCCGTATCAGAAGAATTGACAAAATGATAGGCAAGCTGAAAAACCTCGGTGTCAACATAAACTCCGAGGCTTTATTTGAGAAATATTCATCAAGCTTTTCTGTGGGAAGGCCGCATCTTGCTAATGAAATTGTCGAGAAGGGTTACGTAAAGAATTTTCAGACAGCGTTCAACAGGTACCTTGGCGACAATAAACCGGCATTCGTTAAGAAGGATAACCTGAACTTTGAGATAATAATCGAACTGATAAAAGTATCCGGCGGACTTTCATTCGTGGCGCATCCGGGTTCTTATTTCAGGGAAAGTGCACTCGTTGAACTTAAGAAGGCAGGTATTAACGGAATAGAAGTTTACCATCCTTCACATAACGATTCGCACAATAAGAAGTACATGAAATTCGTAAAAGAACACAACCTTCTTGCAGTGGGCGGCTCCGATTTTCACGGATACAGCGAATACGACTACTATAACATCGGCAGGTTTTTTGTTGACGAAGATGTGATAAAGCAGTTAAAGGAAAAAGTAAAATCTATAAAGAATAAAAAGTAATATGAAGAACATAATAAAAGGAAGCAGCGAAGGCAAAGGATACAGGATTGCGATTATCTCAAGCAGGTTTAACGAAGAGATAACCGGCGGACTGATAGAGGGCGCAGTAAAATCTTTCACGGGAAACGGAGTAAACAAAGACGACATAACACTTTATTACGTACCCGGCGCTTTTGAAATACCTTCAGTACTCGAAAGAATATGTAAGAAGAACGATGTACTTAAGTTCGACGGCATACTTACAATCGGATGTGTAATTAAAGGCGAGACAGCACATTTTGAATACATATCTTCTTCAGTATCGCAGAGCATAAACACTATATCCTCGAAGTACGGAATACCAACAGGATTCTGCGTACTCACTACGTACAACGATGAACAGGCAGAAGCCCGTTCTCGTCTTGACGTATGCAATGCCGAAACCAACAAAGGATACGAAGCTGCGGAAGCAGTAATCGAAATGATAAACCTCTTAAAACAAATCTGAAATAAACTACAGGGGCTGGACAAAATGTTCAGCCCTGTAATTTTCAAACAACCCAGCAGAATTTCTCCGACCTGCTCCAAGCCTGATTTAAACCTATCCTGAACCAAGTTAGAGCGCAAGGTGAACGAGAAACATACCTGAAACATACGAGAAGCGGACGAGAAGACGCCTGAAAACAGATTGGAAATCAACTTTTCAAGTGGTTTCACGGTTGTTCTGGTCAGTATTTTAAGAATCTTTTTCAATTTTAATATCCGTATATATATATACTTCTCTGAAATTGAAAATACAGCGTGCATAATTATTTTCATAAAGAGCACGTTGAATTTCGGGGAAAAGAGCAGTATAAATAAAGGGCTGAATTGCAAGTCCAGCCCTTCTTATTCTTCAGTGTCTGAATGGTTGTTACGTTAATCTGAACTGCCTATAAAATAAGCCTGAATTGTTTCCGACCCGTCATCGTAATGAGTAATCTTGAACAACTGGTCACCTATCAGGACGTATTCGACCCATTCAGTCAACTGGGATTGTTTTGTTGGCAAATTAGCACTAAAAACTTTCCCGGAGGAAAAACCTGCTGAACATAAAATTAAACCTGACAGCAGAACGAATGTTAAAATTGCTTTTTTCATTTTATATATTTTTAATTAATAAATGAGGAGCAATTTATTCACATTCATTGAATTTCAAAAACTAAGAATGACATCATTATTACCACTTTTTTATCTGACCAATTATCGACGTTTCATATCCATGAAATATTTTTTATATTTACATTCTTTTGATTATATAAGATTATTTTTATGAAGGTTACTGAATTTTTCATCAACGCCCGTTACTTTTCTACGGAAGATTACAAATCTTTTGGCAAGTACTTAACTTCACCCTTTTTTAGTTCAATGAAGTCGCAGCTATTAGTTTACGGGATAATTAAAAACAAGCAAGAACTCTTAAAGTTGAAAAGATATGATGAGCTAAAAGATATAATTCATAAGAAGACCGGATACACTGAAAATACGATTAAAAAGATTATAGCCAGTCTGAATGAGAAATACATTGAATATGCCAAGTTACAGTCTTTCAAAACTGATGAATATCACAATGAATATCTTTTCTGCAAATATTTGTTGTTGAAAGGAAATTACAGACTGCTTCAGGACAGAGTAGAAATACTTGATAAAATATTATCAGCAGAAAAGAATTTTGATCACGATTATTTTTTAAAGATGTACGAGATTAATGTATTAAAATACGACATAATATCATCGAAGGAGGAGAAATTTAAGACTATTCCCAAACTGGATAAACAAAAACATTGTACACTTGAATCATCAAGGAATATAATGATTTTCACTCTTTCAAAGGTTACTGTAAATTACATAAATTACGTTCTTCAATGCAAAAGCCATTTTAAGAAGAAAAACGAGGCTTATACGGTAAACCTTGATAAGTTGTTTAAGGTTGTGAACAATTATGAAAATGCCTCATAGAACAAAATGCAGCAATCCATAATTAATATGCTTTATAAATTTTATAAACTTTATTGCAATCCTTTAAACGATGAAAACTTTAATGATTGTAAAACTTATTTTGGAAGAATAAAGAATGACATCGGAATCGAATTACAAAAAACATACCATAATATATTGTTAACGTATTGCTGTATGCGGCAAAGGTTAGGAGATAAGGATAATATTTATTCCCGGGAAGCACTTGAAAATTCATATGAATTTATAAATAATGCTTATTACAAGAATGAAAACACAAAATATTTGCATCCTGTGTTGTTCAGGAATTATGTTTCACAATGTTTAAAACCATCTGACAAAAGAAATTTAACGAAAGTAATAAAAAAGCATGCCAATAAGATTCATCCGCTTGAAAAGGATTTAATGACTAAATTTGGTTATGCACATCTTTATTATTTAGAAGGAAAATATAATTTAGTTATTGAAAGTTGTAAAACGTTGAAAAACCCTAAAGCCTTTTACAGGTATGACATTAACAATCTGCTTATAAAAACAAACTATGCACTGGGGAAATACGAAGAAATAAGGGAAACCTTGCATAATTATAAAGCATTCATTAAGAATGACAAGGTTCTTACAGAGAATGACAAAGAAAGATATTATTTCTTTATTGACAGAATGAATGAGCTTAATAATTGCCACAACAGTTACGTAGACGATGAAGATATATTTGTTTTTGAATATTTACTAAATAAAATAAACAAAAAAGCAAGTTTTGTTATGAAGAACTGGATTACAGAGAAGGTTAAAGAGGCAATATCTGTCCATTACAAAACACATAAGAAGAAAGGAATAAATATGAGAACCCGAAAGTAAGGGCAATAAAATATTATTTTTAGATAATTCATATTTTATAATAATATAAACTTTTAAATCAGGAATATTTCTTTAATCTTTAAAAAATTCTATAACCAATGGTATCAGGTCTTTGTATTTCTTATAAACACTAATTCTTTAATTGTAATACCACACCGAAAAATACTCACATAATATTCTAAACAAATTTTCTCTATAATATTTATAATAATATAAATATTGCTGACCGAAACAATATTCGCCTGAATCATCTATTTCAAAAAGTGGTAATATTGGAGTCATTCTTAGTTTTGATATTCAAGCAGTTCAGAGTAATTTTATAAACTTATTACAAAGCGATATTGAATTAAAAATAATTCATTATGAATTTAATAAATCAAAACAAGGAGTGCAGGTATGATAAAAGGACCATAATACAAATTTATAATTCTTTGCTGGGGATTGGTTCGCTAAAAAGAAATATGATTTTTCTAAAGAGAACAAATAAAAAGCAAAGATAGAAGAGGATTGGAATAGAAATTCATTATACTTAATTTTATTATAAGATTTCGCATTTAGCGAAGGAGCCAATTGACTCATAGAAAATAAGAATGAAAATAGAGATGGTGAATGGTTAACAATCCTTAAGAATTTTAAAACGATATTTCAACGAATTTTGATCACAAAATTAAAGGTATGAACTACATAAAAGCGATTTGTTTCGGATTAATACTCATTATGAGTTTTTATCTGATTTCTTGTTATGATAATCCTATTGTTAATAATGAACAACCATTTTCATTTGATAGTGCCAGATTTAATGTAACGTACAAACAATCACCTTTTGATCTAAATCAAGCATATATAACAGATACAGACAAAATATTTCTTGGTGATATTTATGGGTTTGCATATTATAAAAATGGAGAGTTTCTGTATAGACCATTTAATTTCAATTTCATGTCTTATTATATAGACGGTTTTAATGAAAACAACGTTTATTTATGTGGCATAGAAGTACTTGAGAATTTACGTACAAGGTATAAACTCATAAAATGGAATGGTATTGATTTCGAAACGATTCAAATGGATGATACAGTTTCGGGTAAAAATCATAAATTTACATCTATTTATTGTAAATCACCAAATGAAATGTGGTTAGGCGGCGGAGATGGAACAGCATGGAAATATGATGGAATAAAATTCACTAAATATTTGCTTGATACTACTGGAATTTCTGATCCTGGGGTTTACTCTTATCTCTTATCAGATGGTAATGATAATATCTGTTGTGTTCAAGTTCGTGATTCATCTAATTCAATTGGAACTTACTTAGTCCGTTATTTTAATTTCTACAGGCTAAATAACAACAATGAGTTTGATCTATTATCATCGAAAAGATATATAGATGTAGACGACCCTGCTTTTCCTAAAAGAGTAGGAAACAAAATGTACACAGCCACAAGAAGGGGGGTGTTTGAGTTTGATGGATACAATTTTAGTAAAGTTATAGAAATTGGAACGATCAATGACCCCTTAGTTTATGTAGCGGGTACTGGACCAAACGATTTAATGATTAGTGGTAGATCTATAGAAAATAATAATACGACTCCTTGTTTATACCATTGGAATGGTAAAAAGTGGAGCAAAGAAGATAAATTCCTTTCTTATGCATTATTTTCATCTTACCTAGTATATGCGAATAATATGTATATATGTATTGACTATGCTTGGCAATATGCAACTTTTATAAAATTTTTAAAGAAAAATTAAACTAAATATTATGAAAAAGATAATTCTTTTAATATTAAGATATTGATTAAATTTCAGTTGAAAAAATAAGTAGAGTCTCCTAAGTTTATAGAAATATTTTAGCTTAAACAAATTTATAAAACAAAGGAG
>CAIUQV010000260.1 GCA_903901375.1 uncultured Ignavibacteriota bacterium | reverse complement strand
TCGGATAAATTCGGATTAAAAGATGATCCTAAGAAACTGCTTGAAACGATTACTCTTGCCTCTATTGTTCAGGGAGAAACACAGATAGAATCCGAAATGCCAACAATTGCCGGGGTTTATTTAAACCGAATAGCGAAAAGAATGAAACTCGAAGCTGACCCGACTATACAATATGCTTTACCTGATGGACCAAAGCAAAGACTGCTTAAGTCAGATTTAAAGATTAATTCACCTTACAATACATATATTAATTATGGATTACCACCCGGACCGATTAATAATCCGGGACTTAAAGCAATTGAATCTGTGTTGAATTACGAGAAGCATAATTATATTTTCTTTGTGGCCACCGGTAAAGGTGGACATAAATTCACCTCAACTTACAAAGAACATCTTGAGGCAGTTGCCGAGTACAGAAAATATGTCAAACAGAAATAACATAGTGCTTACTAAAATGTTTCTGAGTCTTGATTTCAGAAACTCCGGTGATTCGGGATTTAAGAAATTAATCGGTATGATTATTACTTATCTCTTTGTGAATACTATGATGTCCTTCAGCAGTTTTACTCAGCAAAACAAAGATGTGTTTATTTTTATGGCTTTAACTGTAAATCTGTTTCTAGTGGGCTTTGTTGTAATTTCAGATTATTCAAACCTTTTCTTTACGAATAAATATACTGATGTTCTTAAAAGTCTTCCTGTCTCAGAAGAGAACATTTTTATCTCTAAAATTACTTCTGCCCTCGTATATCTTTCTGTTTATCCTTTGGTAATGGCTGTTCCGCCTTCAGTGTTTGTTTATTTTTATAATCACAGCTTTGCGGACTCTTTGTTGTTTGCCTTGGTTTCTGTCATGTTTTCTTATTTTGTTGTTTCGTTAGTATTTTTTCTTAATAGTCTGGTGGTTCTAAGAAGCAAAGGCAAGTCCAGAATTCTCATATTTGTTTTTCAGATGGTGTTTATTTCGTTTATTTTTGCAATGAATAAGTATTCAGGGAAACATTCCGGGAGTGCTGATTTTCTTGCTCTGGACTTTGTTAAGTTATTTCCGCAGTATTACCTTCTCCTTGTTTTTAATAACGGTTTGTACTTAATTCCTTATCTGCTGATTACTGTTTCACTTTTTTACTTAAATTATATTTTCTTCAGAACAAGTTATTATAATCTTTCAGAAATTACTAATGGTATCACGGTTGAGGGAAAGCGAACAATGCTGTTATCTCTGAACCTTTCCTCTGTTGAAAATTTAATTCTGAGAAATAATATTGAAAGGTCATCTTACTATTTAGCCAAAAATCTCTTTCATTCCGGCAGTACTCTGAAATTAAGACTTATGCCCGTTCTGTTATTACCGGTTATTGCGACTGCAATAGCAGTCTTCGGCGATGCTAATGAGATGCTTATAATATCGGGGCTTGATAAATTGTCGCCGTACGAAATTTATGTCCTTAATCCTTCAATAACACTTGCTTTAATTATGGCGGCAAGGCTTGTTTATTCAAGTACAAAGATAGCTTTTGATGATGATGAAAATGTGCAGTCTATGTTTGATGTGTTACCTGTTGAAAACCGTTTTAAGTTTTTAAAGGGAGTAAATAAATTTGTTTCTCTTTATCTTGTACTTCCGGTATCAGTTATTTGTCTCGGATTAGTACTCTTCAGATTTATGCATTTAGATATATTTCTGAATTTTATTTATCTGTTTTCTTTTATTTCACTTTACAATACGGTTTCAATGAAGTTGGATAAGGTTTATCCTTTCACTGTTCCTGCAACAAAGTTTAACAGTTCAACAAAGTACCTGAATGTGTTTCTGGCAATTCTACTTGGTATTGTGCTGGTTGCCTCACAGATTTTTGTATTCAAAAATATTATATTTTTCATAACGGCAATATTTGTTATTTTAGTGGTAAAGGTTTTATTAAATAAATTTATTCATAATGGATCAACTTGAGAATTCTAACATAACAGAACATAAAACCGAAACAAAACCGCTGATACGTCCTTACAAAGGCAATGGAAAGAATGTTATTCTCGGTATAACAGGCACGAGCGGTGCATTGTATGCAATCAGGACTCTGAGGGCTTTGATTATGAATAATTTCAACGTAGCTTTAATCATCACAGAATACGGGCATTACACACTGACAAAAGAATGCGGGATGGAGCTTACACAGGGTAACATTCAGAGCTTTTTTCCTGAGCTAATTATAAATCAGTGTTCGGTTTCTTTTCACAGCAATCTTGATTTGAAGTCGGGTATTTTTTCGAATGATTATAATGCTCACGGAGTTGTTGTAGTTCCTTGTGCGATGGATTACATATCACAAATTGCCAACGGCGAATGTAATAATCTCATAGTAAAGTGTGCGGATTATGCGTTGTCATATTCCAAGCCTTTGATTGTAGTTCCGCGCGAAACTCCGGTTAATAAAATTCATCTTGGAAACCTGATTAAGATTATGGATGCAGGCGGCAGAGTTGTTCCTGCAATGCCTTCGTTCGACAGTAATCCAAAAGACTTTAACGACCTTGCAGACGTTATTGCAGGTAAGGTTATAGACCTGCTTATGTCGGGCAGGGAATAGCCGAGCTAATGCCTTATAATTATTTAGGTACAACTTTCGAACCCGATTCACTCTCGTTTAAAGATGTTCTCCACGCTTATGCAAACGGCTATTTTCCACTTGGCGATGAAGATGGTCTTGTAAGCTGGTTTGACCATTCTCCAAGAGCAATAGTCCTGCTTTCCGAAAACGGATTAAAAATATCCCGTTCATTAAAACAAGTTATCAATAAAGAGGTTTATGAAATAAAAGTTGATACTGACTTCTATTCGGTTATAAACAACTGTGCCGACCTTCACGGCGATAGCTGGATTACAAAAACAATTATAAACCTGTATCTTGAATTGTTCAATAAAGGATTTGCGCATTGCGTAGAAGCATACAAGGACGGTAAACTTGTCGGTGGCTTGTATGGAGTTGCTTTCAAATCAGCTTTCTTCGGAGAATCTATGTTTCATATTATGGATAATGCTTCGAAGGTATGTGTTGTGAAGCTTTATGAAATTCTTTTGAAGAACAAATTCAAACTATTTGATATTCAGATGAAGACGCCTGTTTTTGAATCGTTTGGATGTATGGAAATTTCAAAAGAAGAATATATACGACTTTTGAAAAATGCATTAAATAAGAACTCAGTGTTTGAAGTTTAAAGTTATGACGCAGATTATTAAGCACATATTGAAAATCTTTATTTTCTGGAAAGTCATTCTCTTACCATTTTGTAATCTTAATGTCCTATACTCCATTGATTTATCCCAAAAACTTTATTGGTGCGTTTAAAGTACTTTATAATTAGGAGTACTTTAGTTATTTAAAGCTTTTATTTGCTGTCTTGACATTAATTTCGTGCCTTAAAAAAATTCTTTAAAATATGTGTTAAGTCGTGATTAATGGAAAAATTTATAAACGCTTTAACTAAGGTAGATTTATTTTGATTTGATATATGATTATATAATAGCTATTATTGTTGCAATAAAAATTAATAATTAATTTATGAAAAACATTTCGTTTGGAAAAAGACTAAGATATGCTTTTGATAATACGATGAGCAAGGGTACGTCGTCTTTGATAATGTGGCTTGGTTTGTTGTCGCTTATAGTTGTAGTTGGTGCAGGACTGATAATAATGTTGTTTGGTATAGCGCCTGAGGGAGAGGAGTCGCTAAATTTTATAGAAGGTGCCTGGAGAAGTATGATGAGAACGCTTGATCCGGGAACGATGGGAGGTGATCAGGGATGGAGTTTCAGGATACTTGAGTTTTTTGTGACACTTGGAGGGATACTGATAATATCAACTTTGATAGGTGTGATTTCAAGTGGTATAGAAAATATACTTTCAACACTTAGGAAAGGGCGTTCGTTTGTAATAGAAGAAAATCATACATTGATTCTTGGATGGTCGCCGAAAGTGTTCACTATAATTTCCGAACTAGTGATAGCGAATGAAAATCAGAAAAAGGGGAGGATTGTGATTCTTGCGGACAAAGATAAAGTAGAAATGGAAGATGAGGTAAGGGAAAGGGTACCGAATACGAAAAATACAAAAGTGATTTGCAGGAGCGGAAGTCCGAATGATTTTGCCGACATCAGTATTGCAAATCCGCAGGATTCAAAATCAATAATAATACTTTCATCTGATGAAAAGAATGCAGATATGCAGACGATAAAAACAATACTTGCGATAACGAATAATCCAGAAAGAAGAGAAGAGCCATACCATATCGTAGCAGAAATAAAAGTTGAGAAAAATCTAGAGGTGACAAAGATGGTGGGCAAGGATGAGGTGGAGCTTGTGCTGACGGATGACATTGTTGCGAGGATAATGACGCAGACCAGCCGGCAGTCGGGGCTGAGCGTGGTTTATACGGAGCTGATGGATTTTGATGGTGCAGAGAT
>CAIUQV010000259.1 GCA_903901375.1 uncultured Ignavibacteriota bacterium | reverse complement strand
CAAATGCTATTTACAGTTAGGTCACCGGATACTGTTATGTTTGCACCAAGTGTTGTTGAGTTTAGATTATTAATTACCAGATTGTTGAAAACTGAGCTTCCTGATCCGTTAATCGTTTGTGGGTAGAATAAATTCATCGTCAATGTAGTTCCTGTTGCAGTAAAATTACCATTATTAGTAAAATCACCACTAATTGACATCGTAGGTAATGTTTTTGTTCCACTACCGCTTAATTTCAATCCGCTATAGGAATCATTTCCATCTGTTGTTACAATATTTTGAGAACTACTTCCATTGTACTCTATAGTATTTCTTTTTACATCTGCGTACCATAATCCTGACTTTGTTACAGTTCCGCCAATTCTCATGAGACTTCCACTTTCATTGGTTAAAGATGCTCCTGATGAAATTTCTACATCATAAAGATCTACTGTTCCTGAAATTACACCTCCTAAATCCTGGAAAGTTATTTTATAGGTATTAGGATACAATGTTCCAAGAACATTTAAGAATGCTCCACTTCCCGGAATGCCACTACCTTTTAAAGTAAGATTGGCATTTAAAGTTAATGTTGCTCCCAACTCTATCGAAACACTTTGAACCGTTGTAGCTCCGGCTAATATCGGTTTATTGGTAGTGGAAGGAATAACTACTCTGCTTCCTTCACTCGGAACACCAGTTGGCTCCCAATTGGTTGATGTATTCCAGTCACTTGAAGTCACTCCAGTCCAGGTTTTAGGACCACTGACATAATCAGCAATAAAAAATATTGTTCTCCATGATTGAATAAAGTAACTCGCTGGAACATTTGAAACACCGATATATTTATAATTACTTGTTGTTATATCATACGAAGCTCTTCCGTGTTCATCACTGCGAACATAACCGCCACCTTCGATGTCGCAATCCCAGGTTACTAATTTAGATTCAGTATTACTAAGAAGCTCACCATCAAGATAATGCAAATTTGCGGCAACTACTGAATTTGTGTTTGCACCGACTGGCATTGTAGGTATTACTTCATAGCTTCTTTTAACTGCTGTTGTCTTTCCTCCAATTTCAGAACCAATCATTATAGTAACTGTAATTGCGGATGGCATTGTTCCTGTTGGATTTGATAATGCTGTAAATGTTATCGTTGTCTTTTCATTCCCAAAGGAATTAGAAGCACCTGATACTATAGAAGTTCTTCTCACTTTACCCGTTACATCTCCAATACCAACTGTTGTTGCAGAAGAACCCATCGTTAAAATGTAAGAAGTAATTGTTGTAGTATCTAATGGATAATTTCCATAATCCGTCACCATTTCAAGTGCTCCCTTTGTTGCAAACGGATTAGCACTTTGCAGATATAAAACTCCATTAACAGTTATATCGCTGCTTGCTGTAACACCTGCTGAATTATTAATTGTTAAATTTGCAGCAGTAGATAATGCATTTCCCGTTACCTGTGCAGAACTTCCATTATACATATAATGTGCAGTTGTGCTGAAAGTTCTTATTGTCGTCTGAATATTACCCAATGCATTTCCTGCTGTTGTTATCCCTGAAGTTGATTTTATACCTAAAGTAGCTCCTGAACTTAAAGTAAATGAATTACCCGAGACTACAGTTGAGGCATCTGTCATCTGCAATGTTGTACCGCTGTTCACTGTATAATTAATTAATCCGGAAATTGTACCGCCGGATGTCAAAGTTTGAGTCGTACTTCCATTAAAAACTATTGCACCGCTTGATGTACCCGATTCCGTCATCGTCCCACCTGTATGTGAATAGTTACCTTTAATGTTTAAAGTACCTATTTTTGTACTTGTTCCAAAATCTAATTTACCACCCGACATCGAGAAATCTCCGTTTACAGTCAAAGTCCTTTGAGTGGAAGTTGATATTTGCAAATTTGCACTCCCGGATAGATTCAAATTTCCACCTATTGTAAATGGAGTAGTATTAATTCTTAAAGTCTTATCTGTCCCTCCTCCTGTTGTTATATTGAAATCACCATTTATTGCTGTTGGAGCTATTGATATTGCAGAAGTGTTAGTTGAACTCCAGGTCAGATTCGAGAAACTTTGGCTAAATCCGGACGGTAATGTGCTTGTAACACCGGAAATATTGCAGGTAGAACCTGCATTCCAAGTCGCAGTTTTTATTGTACCTCCATTTATTGCATGCTGATATGTTCCGCCGGAATTTACCGTCATTGTCCCGGTAATTGTTCCTGTACTACCGTTATAATATAAACCATTTACTGCTATCGTTGTTGCATTAAAAGTATATGCACCTGTTGAAGTTAATGTACCGCCTGTATTGATTGTTAAGGATAATAATGATGCTGAACTGGTATTTAATGTAACATTGTGACCTGTCTGAATTATAACTGCATCTCCAGCCAAAGGTACTCCAGATGGCGACCAGGTTGCAGCCGTATTCCAGTTACCCGTTCCTGTAGATGTTTTTGTCTCTGCATTCCCATTCTGCAGAAACACTCCTATCAAAAAGACCAGGGCTAAAATTAACTTAATACTTGTTCTCATAATGATTTTAGCTAATATTGATTTAACTCTATTAATTACCTAATATTAAGTCAATTTACGTGCCATTTATATAGTGCGATTATCGACTATATTTAAAGATTAGCGATTATTTTTTTCTCATATTGAGACAAAAAGTCTCAATATGAGACTATAATGAATGGTGAGGATGATAAATTCAAGAAGATATTAATATATATAAATATTTTAGAATTTTAACTTTTGCATCTAATAACAAAAATCCCGCAGTACTTTCCAGAATTGCGGGATTTATTAAATTGCCTTATTATTTCTTAAACCAATCCGATTGTTATTTGATTAACATCATTTTCTTGATATCACTGAAACCATTGGTTTCAATCTTGTAGAAATAAACTCCACTCGTGAAATTCGAAGCATTGAAATCTACTGAATAACTACCTGCATTCTTCACTTCATTAACAAGGGTTGCTACTTCCTTACCAAGTATATCATATACCCTTAATGTTACTAAACCTGATTTTGGTAATTCATAAGCAATCTTTGTTACAGGGTTAAAAGGATTTGGATAGTTCTGTGATAATTTGAATGATACCGGTGTCTCATTTGTTCCGGTTCCTGTTAATGTTCCTGAACAACCTGAATATGCATATATTCCAACAGATGAAGGTAGTCCTTGTACAACTGTAAAGCAACTATCGGTATTAGCTAATCTGTATCCTGCACGCACTGGAGTATAATTAATCGATGATGGTGTCTGGTTCAATAAAAGCCTGGTTCCGATTAATGCTCCGTTGTAAGCCCTAACATAAGCTTTACCATCTGAGTTATTTGAAATTGTTGAGTAAGCGAAGCGGAATGTATTCGGTATTCTGGGAATTGCTATTACATCAGCATAAGTTGTAGTATCAGTACTTGCATCAACGTAACCGCCTGTCCATGTGACACCGTTATTTGTTGTTCTTTGATAATATGGATCCCAGTCAGTTGCACTGAATTTTCTGACGTATGTAATTACCATATATTGAAAACCTCCAACATCCAATCCTGTGGATGCAAATCTGGGTTTATAATTTACATTAGCATCTGTTATTGAAGGACAATATGTAGGAGTAGTAGCGCCATAATCATTTGAATAAGTCAGATAAAGATTAGTTACTGAATATTTGTAATAGTTTGAAACAGTAACAATTTTATCAAAACTAGCTGAATCCGAAAATGCAATATCATTGTACATCTTAGTTGTATCTGCAACACTCGTTGCAATCCAGAAATATGAATTATTAGAGAAAAAATTCCTGTAAGTTACAGTAGGTGCTGCTGTATAAGGAGCAGTTATTATCGCAAATTTAGTCCTTAATTGGTGCAGGTTACCTGCTAATAAAGTATCTTGTGTTAGAATAATATATAAATATGATAACGAAGTATATTTACTGTTATCACTTGTTAATCTTGGATTAATAAAACTAGTACTTGCAGATGCAGTATATAAATTAGTTGAATAGAATTCAGAACCACTGCTATTAAGTCTATATATAGCACTGTAATTAACAGATGAGAAATTAAATCCAGCTACAATATATACGTATGATGTTGTTCCGTTATTCATCGCTTCAACGTCTATTTCATCATTATTAAAATGCACTGCGCTTCCGTAAGAAATCCTGTTGACTAAAACCCAGGATATACCGTTGTTTGAAGAAGTAAATACTTTAACAGTATCGGATACTCCCGAAGCAAATTTAGTAGAAACTACATAAATTCTACCCGTAACTCTGTCAGTAGAAGTTGCAACTGACCAGTTTGCGTCAGTACCATTAATAATCGTCAGATTGTAATCGCCAGCAGGTATATTCTGGTTTAATACTTCATTATTTACCTGAAAACCGTCATTATTTCCGCTTGATTTTTCTGAAATATTACCGGTAGTAATTTCCAGCTCATTTTGCAATTGTTCTGATCTCTGTACATCGCCCCTTGTCTTTGCATCTCTGATTTGAGCTACAATTGATTCAACTTTTACTTTATCATAATTTTTTTGTTGAATCGCACCCTGAGGTCCGTTTAATGGAATTTCATAAGTTATTTGAGATTGTGTTTCTCTTATATCCTTCTGTGCTAAAGCAACCAAAGGTAAGAGTGCTAACATTAAAATTACTAATGCTCTTTTCATTTTTTTTTCCTTTCTGCTTAGTTTTTCATTTAATTGGTTAAAAAAATCT
>CAIUQV010000258.1 GCA_903901375.1 uncultured Ignavibacteriota bacterium | reverse complement strand
ATTTTTAAAATTTTAGTTAATAAAAAATAGATTGAGGCTCAAAGTAATTATTAGGCTTCTTCTGGAAAAACTTTTTTTGAGAGGTATTTTATATAAAATATTTTTGGGTTTTCATTTTTTATGTTTATAATTGTCCATTTTTTCAATATATTTCAACGATAAAAAAAATTTATTACATATAAAATTATGAAAGTGCCGGAGCTGTTTCATCATTTAAAATTTTTTGAAGTTAGTGACTATAAGGGATTTTCAAAATTTCTGAAATCACCTTATCATAACTATTATTTGAAATCTTATTCTGATATCTTGAGAATAATTGAGAAAAACATAGAGCTTCTCAACACCGATAAATTCCGTGAATTAAGAGATCTAATATTAAAGTCCTTGAAGTGCTCTGAAAGTACTTCTTTAACAATATTATCGCGTCTTGGTGATTTAGTAATTGTGTATTTTCGGACAAAGGCTATTGATTGTAAGCAATTTGAAAAAGAATATTTGCTTTGCGAATATTTGTTTTCAATAGGCTATTACAGAATTCTTGATACGAAAATATTAAAATGCTGGAAGATGGTTGATAATGGTGAGAAAATTGACGAGGATTTCTATTTAAAGTACTTTCAATTAGAGTATTTAAATTATAGATATTCAATCTCTAATAACTCGAAATTTTCAGGGGATAACTCTATTATAGAACAGCAGCATTTTACCTTAAACTCAACAAAAGACTTATTTGTTTTTTCCCTAGTAAGATTTACTATCAATTATTTGAATTATGTTATCCAGAATATTGATTCTACAGAAAAGAACCCTTCCCTGTATCCTTTGGATATGCACAATATGTTTAGAATAATTAAGAGTGCAGAGTTAAAGGTATATGATAAGCATCAAAAATCAATAATAAGATTGTATTATTATCTTTTCTTGATGTTTGATGATTTAAATAGTGACAAAGCATTTGCGCGATATAGAGACTACTTTTATAAAAGTATAAACACTTTTAACGACAATTATTCAAGTACACACTTTAGCATTTTATTAAATTATTGTCATTTAAGACAAAGGTTGAACGATAAAGATGCAAAGTATAATAAGGAAGGTCTGAAAATAATGAAAGAATACATTAAGCAAAAAATGTATGTTGATGAACAGAACAAATATTTATTGCCGATCTTGTATCGTAATTTCATAATAAATTGTAATATTCCTAGTACCAAAAGTATTCTTAGGGAATTTATTGATAAAGAAACGATCAACTTGCATATGAGCCATAGAAAGGATATGATGAATTTTGGTAACGCTTTTTATAGTTATTTAAACAAAGATTATAGGGAAGCTTTGAAATTAATGTTAAATTTAAAACACCCTAAATTTATGTATAAGTATGATATTCGTAACCTTGAGCTCAAAATATATTTTGACAAAGGAAATTATGTGGATTTAAACAGTGCTTTACACAATTATGATGAAAACAGAAAAGTTGAACCTATGTTTACTATCAGTGACAGAGAAAAATACAAACTTATGATTAATAATTTCAGAACGTTAATGAAGATAGATGAAAATTATAAACAAGAAAATAAAATATTAAATTATGAATATTTTTTTCATCAATTAAAATCCTCTCCTGGTTTTATTATGAAACAATGGTTCATTGACAAAGTTAAATCAATTATAAAAACCCATTATTTAAAGTACAGTACCAAAAACGCATATAAATAACTGTTGTGAGTCATGAAAACGCTGTCTGTTTTAACTTTTTAATATTCATTTATTACCATTTTTCCGTCTTAGGAACAACTTCAATATTCTATAAATCCATTTTGTATGGAATTCTTTTTTTGTTACATTGCTCTTAAGCCCTATATATAAAGGCTTTAACCCTATCTGTTTGTCAATTATGGTTTAAAATTTATATGAAATAAGTCCGCTTTTAAGTTTTCATGATAGCTGTTTTCTTGCTATAATCTGTTCAAATTTGTTTTAAAGGTTCATATTCAAATGAAGAATAAACATTATGCAAATATTGTTCTTTGGGTCGACTTAAACATAGAAAGTAAATCGTTCTGTGTGAAGTTAACCAAAAAGGATTTACAAAACATATATAAGGAAATGAAACATCTTCGTAAGGCTAAACCTGTTTTTTTAGACTCATTTATCCAGTCACGATATTCTATTGAAATATTCTCAGGCAATATTTGTATCTCTAAAATCATAAACAACTATGTATTCTCGTTTATTAATAAGCATAATGAGGTCTATTTAGACAATGAAAATATAATAAGAAACATAATATTTGATAGAGCATTGGACAATAATTATGATGAGGCATCGTCTTTACTGAGGTTACTACTGGCAAGTAACGAGTCGCTTCGTTTAAAATTAAGAAATAACTGGCATAAGAATGCTAATCGTTTTCTAATAGGTGAATATAATAGTGCTTTTAATAATAATGATGATTATTAAAATTTTAAATACTTGCTTTTCATATTACCCGTTGAATATGAAAAGTATTTAAAAACGGGAGAAAAGAGTACAATTATGAAATATGTTGGTCTTACAGACGATCCTGAAACAAGGAAGCAGCAACATGGAAATCCATCTGACTGGTGGCAAAAGTCATTCTCTTCGGAGGAGGAGGCTAGAAAATGGGAAAGTGATATGCTTAATCAGCAGGGTTATAAGGGTGGAACTGGTGGCGCAGGTTGGAAATACGGTTATACTTATACTGTAACCAATAGTACGAAAGAATAGATATGTCAATTCTTGCCCCTATTGCGATTCTCGTTCTAGGGGCAAATTTAAAAGAAGAGTTAATATGGCAAATATATAATCATAAAATATATATGTTTGTAAAATTAAAAAGGTTAATTGCAATTATGCAATATTTAATAACGTGGCTTTTTATCATTTATTTGTTCTCGTGTTCCTCGTCCGCAACCGGAATTAAGGATTAAACCTGAATTATAAAAACATTATCTTGAATAAATTATATTTATACAATCATAAAAAAGAAATTACAATGAGAAGTAATAAAATATTAATTACACTGTTAATCTTCTTCCTTGCGTTCAATGTATCCTTTTCCCAAAGTACATCAAAGAAGTCCTCAACCAAATGGAAAAAACACGTTGCACTTGGTATACCAACCGATACCGATTCTTCAGATGATTTCATAATCAAACGTCCTCAGTATGTTTTAAGTTATAATACTGACAAAAACGTAGCGAACTGGGTAAGTTGGAATCTCAATAAAAGCTGGTATGGCAAGGTTAAAAGATGGAGTGGCTCTTTCTTTAAAGATCCATTGCTTCCAAAAGATGTTTATAAAGTAAAACACTCTGACTACACTAATTCAGGTTACGACCGTGGGCATATGGTTCGTAGCGAGGAAAGAACAAAAACAGTAACAGACAATAAATCTACATTTTATCTCACAAATGTATTGCCTCAAACAGCAGATTTAAACCAAAGATTATGGTTGGATTTGGAATACTATTGCCAGTCACTCTGTGTTGATTCCTTGAAAGAATTATACGTAATGGCTGGGGGTGTTTTTCACAGCGGAAATAGTATTGATGGCTTGGTAAGCATTCCGGATAGTTGTTTTAAAATAATCGTAGTCCTTGAAAAAGGAGAAGGATTATCCGATGTAAACGAAAACACCGAAGTAATTGCTGTTATGATGCCTAATAAAGACGGCATAACGGATTTTGATTGGAAACATTATACTACAAGTATTGACAGAATTGAGCAGTCTACTGGGTATGATTTTTTGAATAAAGTGGATGATGATATACAGAGAGTTGTTGAATCCACTATTTATAAACGGTAGTTTATTAATTAATACTAATATGAAAATACTTCTTTATGTTTTATTAATGTCTTTGTGTCTTTACACAACTGTTAGTTCTCAGTGGATTCAGCAATCTACAGGTACAACAGCAGATTTAGGGGGTATTAGTTTTCTGAATGAAAATACAGGATATGTTTGCGGTTCAGGAGCAATTATAAAAACTACGAACGGCGGAACAAACTGGTTAAATGTAAATACAATAAACCTGTATAAACCATTTACAAAAATTCAGGCAATAGACGAAAATATAGTTTATTGCGTGGGTATGTTTAATACCATTATTAAGAGTACGAATGGAGGAGTTAATTGGACTATATTGAGAAACGGACCAAGCGGAACAGGCATTTCATTTTTTGCATTATATTTTATTAATTCTTTAACGGGATGGATAGGCGGACAAGCAGACCCTCCATATTATTTTAAAACAACAAATGGGGGTGCTTCGTTTGATTCGATTCCAACTTCTGAATTAAATTCTCGTGTTAATGATTTCTATTTTAAGGATGCTAATATTGGTTTATCGTGTGGTGATGTGGGTGTTTTCAGGAAGACGACAAATGGTGGATTGAACTGGAATTATGTAAACATTCCAATAGGCACATATTTACCTAATTTTAATAATCTATCATTTATAAATAACAATACAGGTTTTACATGTACTGAGGCCAAAAAAGTCTTTAAAACAACAGATTTTGGCAGCAACTGGGATAGTCTCTCTTATATACCAAATATATTTCCTTCTATTTATCACATTAGCTTTAGCAGTGAAAGCAAAGGATGGGCTGTTGGTCCAGGATATGATGTCTTCCATACAACTAATGGTGGTTTGAATTGGGTTGCTCAGGGAGGATGGAATGGACTTGGTATTAGATTTATAAACGATACAGTCGGATATAAAGCGGGAAATTTAGGTGCTATTTATAAAACCACAAATGGTGGGGTTACGACTTTTATCAGTAACCCAAGTACTGTTATAAAAGACTTTGAACTGAAGAATATTTATCCAAATCCTTTCAATTCACAAACGAATATTGGGTATAATATTGCAAAAAGTGGCTTCTATACTTTAGAATTATTTAATTCATTAGGCAGAAGAGAAAAAACACTTATTAATGGATTTAGGAATTCAGGTGAACACATATACCCCCTGAATGAAAACAATTTGACTTCGGGTGTTTATTTCTTGAAGTTGTCAAATTCAAATAGTTCGGCGATTAGGAAGTTAGTTTTAATAAAATAGTAATTATTAAAATCTTAAAATTTATAATATAAGGAGGTAATATGATTGACAAAATACTATAAAAGAGAAAGAGGGCCTCTCACAAAGAAATTTAAACGGTTCCAGTCGTTTTCCTTAGTAAGCAATATTTTCCAATATTGTATACGCCCTCTTATTTTTAAAAATATGGTTTTTAAATTGAAGAAGTAATTCAAATTTTTGTTAACCTTAAATTTAAAAAAATGAATGTTTCTAAAAGTTTAATCTCAGTTATTGTTGTTTTTATTATACTAACAACGATAAAAAGTGCATTTTCACAAATGGATAATTTTGCAAAGCAGGATTGTCCTATGACAAATATTTTAGAGTATTATATGCCTCCATTTAAACCAACTGCAACTGGAAACAGTGAATTAAGAGTTTTATTAGTTTATGTTATGTTTGATGGTGAAGCGCCACTTAACGGTGATGATTGGTCTGCAAGTACAACAACAGGCCCTACATATATGGGATCTATGCTTGCAACTCAAAAAAACAGTATAACGGACTGGTGGAATGCCTATAATCCAAATACACAATCAATTTCCTCGTGGTTCTGCGAGGTCTCTAAAGGAACAATGCACGTTGTAGGTGAGGAACGTTTTGTTAGGCTTGACTATGATACCACTTATTATCAATATCCGGGTAGAGGTGAAAGTGAAGTGAATAAAGACATTTATTCTAAATTAAATAACCAAGGAATTAATTGGTCAAATTTTGATAAATGGGAATACCATTCAGACGGAACAATAACAAATAATCCAGACGGTGTAATAGATATGATATATAAGGTTCATAGGTATAAATATTCCGGAATATTTTCTGAAGGTTCGGCATCGGGATTTGCATATTTAGGTGCAGCAGTTAATCAGTTACACTATCTTGTTGATCCTATTAATTTGAAATATGTTTATGGAGGTTTTCCAAATTACACTGGTACTGAAATGAAGGGTTCTGGATTAACCGTTGTTGGAAATACAACATCAGGCGTATTAACGAAAAATGGTCTGATAGGTAGAATATGGCATGAACACGGTCATTATACTTATGGGGCTGTTCATGGCAGAATTGGTTTAATGGGTGAAGATGTTTGGGATCCGTTTATGTGTTTAACGGAAAAAATTCAAATTAATTACGAGACCCCATATTATTCAAATGTTGCTTATGAGGAGAAGATTTTAGGCGACCTTTCGGGTCGAAGTTCGAGTAACCCTTCATCGATAAACGTTCAACTTTCGAGTGGTCAAATATTGATTGCAAACCGAAATAAAATTTCTAAATGGGATAGTCCAATGCTTGGAGACACTGCTTATGGTGATTTTATGAGAGAAACAAATTACGGACAAGGTATATACTTTTATCATGTTAGCAGTATTGGTTCTCCTGGAAGTATTTTTGAAGATATAGAATGTTCTGACGGATTATGGAACTGGGTTCAGGATGGATATGATGCTCCTGATTGGGATGTAAATAATGCATGGCTTCCGGTCTTGAAAAGGACTACACCAGTTAGAGGTATTAATGATAATGGTTATGGAGTAAATGTAAATGATTACCCTAACACGGCAAAAGACGGTTTAACGATAAGAGGAATTACTACAGCAAATACAATTGGACAAAAATGGTTTTCTATTGGTAAAAAGAAAACTTCCACTGCGGATGGTATAGATAGAATATATGTTAATGATGAAGAAAACTGGACATCAAGGGAACATCAAATAGATAGATGGGATGCCTGGACAAAAGATGAAATATTCTCACCATATTCATCTCCAAGTACAACGACATACAACGATGAAAATTCTGGAGTCTTTATTTGGATAAAAGATTTTAATACTTCAACTAAAGAAGCCACAATAAGAATATTCAGAGATGCAATATATAATCCAAATAATGGATGGAACGAGGATGACATACTCGCAGCTACACCTCCTTCAAAACCAATGGGAATAAAAATAGATAGGACATCTTGTATAGATGGTAAAAGATATCCTATAATAAGTTGGAGCCATAATACTGAGCCTGATATGCTACCTGATTTATCAACCTTAAAGAGGTATAAAGTTTACAGAGCTTTCGACGGCATAAACACCGTACCGCAAAACTGGACAGAGATAGCTGATATAACGATAGATCAAGGAACATCGCCAACTTATACAGATTTAAATGCATACGGAGAATGTTTTGGTTCACTATGGGGTGACGTAAATAGAATCAGGTACAAGATAAAAGCTGTTGATAAAACGAATTGGGCATCGGTATATTCAGATTTTGTTTCAATAACTACTGAATTTTTAAACAGACGTGGTGGGGGAGAAAGTCCGGAATTTACTCCTGAATTACCAAAGCAATTCAATCTCTCACAAAACTATCCTAACCCGTTCAATCCAACAACAAAGATAAACTTTGCTTTACCTAAGCAAGGATTTGTTACTTTGAAAATTTATGATATCACAGGAAGAGAAGTTAAAACTCTCGTTAACGAGTTTAAACAATCTGGTTATTATTCTATTGATTTCAATGGCTCATATCTTGCCAGTGGTGTTTATTTTTACAGAATTCAGAGTAACAATTTTGTAAGTGTAAAACGTATGGTGTTAATAAAGTAATCCGTTTCATTCAGCCCTGCCTTTTTATGTGGTAGGGCTGTTTATTACTACATGAAAATGGAAACTAAATATTACGCCGTCATTAACGTTGTGTTCGACCTGGAAGTTGATAGTAATTCGTTAATCGTTAAACTTAACGAAACTGATATCAGAAAGATTTTCAGAATATTAAAGAAACTTAAAACTAATATGAAAAAAGGGTTTGCGAGAATTGAGATGGAAATGGTAACTTTCGACCTTTGCCTGAGCAATTACTCTTTTATCAAAATCGTTAATAATCAATT
>CAIUQV010000257.1 GCA_903901375.1 uncultured Ignavibacteriota bacterium | reverse complement strand
GTTTATGATGAAGTGAAATTCAAAGAAGGTTACCTTAGAATTATTACTTCAAAACCTAAACGTGAAGGAAAGTTTAAAACTATACTTTTTATTCCCGGTTATATGTGCTATTCGCTTGAAAATCTTGGAAAACATCCTTACGGTCAGGTAGTTGAGAGGCTTAGCGAAAAAGGTTATTCTGTCGTCAGAGTTGAAAAGCCCGGAATGGGAGACTGTTACAACACACCCGACTGTTTTGATATTGATTACGCAACTGAACTTGAAGCCTTTGAAACAGGATATCAAAAAGCAATTACCTATGATTTTGTAGACAAAGATAACATTTTTATCTTCGGACATTCTCTCGGCGGGTATGAAGCACCGATGATAGATAAAAACAGGATTGCAAAAGGAGTTATCGTTTGCGGTACCGGGCTTAAGACCTGGTATGAATACATTCTTGATATGTTCAGGTTTCAGAATCCGATTATGGGTGTTGATTATGTTGAGAATGAAAAGGTAGTTCAGGATATGATTAAAATACTCTACGAATACCTTGTGCAGAAAAAAGAGCCTAAAGATGTTGCAGTAAACGAAGAGATTAAAAAGCTCATGAAAGAATATCTTGATTTCGATGAAGCAGACAGAGTGTGGGCGCGTAATTACAGGTTCTGGCAGCAGCTTCAGGATTTGAATATGCCTGAAGTCTGGAAAAACGTTAAAGCTAATGTACTTGTAATCAGAGGAGAAGGCGACATTGAAGCTTTTTCCACTGAAGAGCACGAAACAATAGTAAAGATAGTGAATACTTACAACCCGGGAAAAGGAAAGTTTTTACTGATTCCGAATATGGACCATGGTTTCGCAACTTCGAAAACACCTGAAGAGAGTTATAAGAATAAAAGTGTTCCGGGATATTATTACAATAATTTTAATCCTGTTGTAATAGACGAAATATCATCGTGGATTGAATCTTTAAAATAGAAGTTTCGGGATTTGCATTTATGTATTTGATATTATTTGATAATTTATAACATTAATCAATATAATAATCATTTATGCGAAAATTACTTTTTACAGTACTAATCCTTTTATCATCGATAACTCTTTTTGCACAGACGGATGGGTTGCATTTTTTTGCAATCGGTGACTGGGGCAGAAACGGAAAATTTCTACAAAAAGAAACTTCCGATATGATGGGAAAATATGCAGTTGATTGCCCGGTGAAGTTTGTGGTTTCAACCGGTGATAATTTTTATGAAACGGGAATTAAGTCTGTTTACGATTCACTTGTAAAAAGTTCGTTCGATGATATTTATACGTCGAAATCTCTGCAGGTTCCGTGGTACATAACTCTCGGTAATCACGATTACGGCGACAACGCACAGGCACAGGTCGATTTGACTAAAGTAAACACAAGGTGGAAGTTTCCATCAAGGTATTATTCCACAGAAGAAGAACTTCCCGACGGGACAAAGATTACATTCCTTTTTGTTGATACAAATCCATTTATATTAAAGTACCTGAAATTCAATGAGAAAGAAACAGAGCTTTTTCAGAAATCTGTAGACGATTTAAATGTGCAGGGGTGGGAACAGCAGCTAAAGTGGATTGAATCAACTCTCAAGAACTGCGATGCAGACTGGAAAATAGTAATAGGTCACCATCCTGTTTTTTCAGGCGGAAAACACAAAGGTGCAAAAGAACTTCAGGAACATTTCAAACCCTTATTTGAAAAATACGGAGTTCAGATGTACATTTGCGGACACGACCATGACATTCAGTATTTGAAGGAAAATAACGTAAACTATTTCGTAAGCGGTGCAGGCTCTGAGCTCAGGGAAAATTTCAAAACAGACCAGACGGTTTTTAATGCGAGTATTAATGCTTTTTTATCTGTGAGAATATTAAGCGATAAAGCATTTCTGAAGTTCATTACTGTAAACGGAGACGTTATCTTTGAAACTGAAATAAAAAGATAATTTACGGGATATTATTGGAACAAATTAGTTAAATTGTGATATAAATACATAGAATAATAAACTTTGGTAAATTATTTTATGTTAAGGTATTATAATATTTTAATCAGACAAGTGAATATGAAGAAAATAGTTAAAAAACTGGTTACGGTTTTAATAGTATGTGCAGCTTTGGTATTGATTCCTGAATTATCAAACACAAATGACGGTCTGGGAAATTCCTTATACGTTAAGAATAAGGTATTTGTAAAGACTAAGTACGAACTTGGTGTATCAGAAGCTACAGGCAAAATTTCAGTTGTGACGGGTATTCCATCAGTTGACAGACTAAACAGTCAGTTTAAAGTAAAGAAAATCGAAAGAGTTTTTGAACTGAACAACGGCGATGTGGAAACATACGGAAAACTTGAAATGTCGAAGATATACGTATTCT
>CAIUQV010000256.1 GCA_903901375.1 uncultured Ignavibacteriota bacterium | reverse complement strand
TCGGCTATAGTATGAACGTGATTATGGGTGTGTGAGCTCATATAGATATAATTTTTAAAATTGGCAAAAGGAGGTTACGAAAAGTTGGTTTGTACTTTCTTAGGTTTTTCATAGTATATACGAACATAAATATATCCGCCTTGGGTTCTAATATTTTCGGTAACTTATTTGTGTCCTCGGATGAGTGTTGGGGAAACGCAAACAAAGAACCATAAATTAAACTATACTAAATTAGATAAGTTAAACTAATAGTTCAATGTAAATATTAATACAATATTTGCAGGAATTAACTTTAGGTATAATGAATTTAACTGCTGTTAAATTAAATAATTATTTATTTGCCTTCGGTTTTAGTTGTTGTATTTATTTTTAACGGATAATATAAGCCGCATCTGCCGAAAACAGCAGTAAGAATTGGCACAATACCGATTATCCCTAACCAGCTATGAAAGAAATAGCCAAGTCCGATAATTACTATACCTATTATTAAACGAATAATTTTGTCAGTTTTTCCGACGTTACAAGCTAACATTTTAATGTCCTTTCTTATTAGTTGTTATTAAAAAGTATCTGATATTATTTAACATTGCAAGGACAAAGTTAGTTCTGTTAAATTAAAAGGGTTAATGGAAAACCATTAACCCTTAAGTTTTAAGTAAAGATAAAATTAGTCTATGTTCTTTCTGCTCAGAGGAACCCTGACAAGAAAAATACCTATTAAGAATATTGCCGCAAGACTTCCAATAAAAGAAGGCTCGCTAAACATATGGAATATTTTAATATCTGCAAATGCAAGCCCTGCAAATAAAAGCCCAATAAGTGCTTCGCCTGCGATAAGTCCGGATGAGAGAAGTATTCCGGTATTACTGATTTTTTCTTTCTGTTCCGGTGTGTAGTTTCCTTTTTCTACCCTCTTATCAATTATTCCTTTTATGAGTCCACCGAGAAAGATTGCAAAGGATGTGTCTATGGGAAGATACATTCCAACGCTTATAAGCATAGGGCTTTTTACCTGCATAAGAATAAATCCGATCCCCATAAACATACCTATAATAATAAGAATCATTTCTGTTTTGCCTTCAACTATTCCTTTAGACATAATAGCCATTAAACTTGCCTGGGGAGCTGGAAGTTTTTCTCCGCCAAAACCTGCGTTTGTTCCAAGTATATCATTCTGAATTTCAGGAGCAAGTTGTTTTACGTCTGAAAGCTGATACGTTTTTCCTGTAAGTTCAGGGTTTTTGCCCTTATATGTAATTGTGCTTGTGCCCGTAGCCTGAATTTTTATTAATTCGTCAGAGGTTGCCTGTTTGATATCACCAAGGTGCAGCAACGACAAAACAAGAAACATAACAAGCGAAGAAGATATAACGCCAAAAATATCACCGACCTGCATTTTCCACGGAGTGCAGCCCAGTATGTGACCTGCTTTCAAGTCCTGCATCATCTCACCAGCAACAGAAACCGAAACGCATGTAAATGCTGCTACGCCGAGTACCGCTGCTACACCAGCGTTGCCTGACATTCCAAGTGCAACCATTAAAAAAGCGACAACGATTAAAACAGAAACGGTAAGTCCGCTTGTAGGGTTATTACTGACTCCAATTATTCCAACAAGATATCCCGATACAGCGGCAAACACAAAGCCAAGAAAAATCATTACAATCGTTGCGATTAGTGCAGGTAATACAGAGCCTGTAAAAAAGTTAAAAATAAAAAACATTACCAACGCAACAACCGTTAAAATAGGAAGCGCAAATTTCATGTTTAAATCTTTATCGGTTCTTTGAACGTCACCGGCTCCTGAGGCTGCGCGTTTAAGGTTTGCAAATGAACGCGATATACCTTCAAACAAACTCTTGTGCATTTTATACAAAGTATAGAAGGCACCCACCAGCATACCACCTATTGCAATGTATCTGACGTATGCTTTCCAAACACGTGCTATTTCAACTCCCCAATCCTGAACACCGGCAGGATTGTTGTAATTAATAAAGTAAGCTATTGCCGGGGCAAGCAAACCCCAAGCCAGAACTCCCCCGCTGAAGTTTATTGCTCCGAGACGGGGACCGATAATATACCCTACACCAAAATACGCCGGCGCCATTCCGGGAGACCGAAGCAGCAAGGAACCTTTACCAAATGAAACCACTTTTTGCCATGAACCTGCAATAAACTTAAAATCAACGAGCGCTGTAAGTATTGCACCTACGCCCATTCCCGAAAGGAGAAATTTTGATCCACCCGTTCCTTTTTGTCCGGACTTATGAATTTCTGCGGCTGCAATTGATTCTGGGAACGGCAAATCTTTATCCTCAATTAAAACTCTTCTTAATAACGTAACAAACATTATTCCAAGGATGCCAGCAAAGATTAAAAGTATAGTAGAGATTATGTAGTTTGTTACCGAATAAAACGGATTCCAGATATTTGCTATGAAAAAGGCGGGCAGAACAAATATCGCTCCTGCGGCAATGTTTCCACCTATGGAACCAATCGTTCTTGCCGCATTTTCTTCAAGAATGGTTCCCCTAAGAGCTTTTAAAACTGCCATAGCAAGAACTGCAGTCGTATAAGTTGCGGCTATAGTCATACCGGCTTTAAGTCCGAGGTAAGCATTTGCAGCACCCATAAGCATTGCCATAAATACACCAAGTATCACTGCCCTGAAAGAAAATTCTTTCATATC
>CAIUQV010000255.1 GCA_903901375.1 uncultured Ignavibacteriota bacterium | reverse complement strand
GTGTCATCTATGTTAACATTTGGAAATGTAATCGATTCGGCAACTGTAACCACAAATCAAAGAACTATACCAAGTGGGAAATTAAATGTTGCAGCAACATATTATTGGAAAGTTTTAGCAAACAATCAATATGGCTCAAGTCCCTGGTCAGAGGCATGGAATTTTTCAACTGTTATAACGAGCATAGTGAAAACAGAGTTAGAAATCCCAAAATCATTTGCAGTATCACAGAATTATCCAAACCCATTCAACCCAGCAACAAGCATAAAATTCGCAATACCAAAATTTTCTTCAGTTAAAATCACTATCTTCGACATAGCTGGCAAAGAACTCGAAACAATCATAAACGAAAAATTGCAGGCAGGCACATATCAAATAGAATGGAATGCATCAAAATATTCAAGCGGTATCTATTTCTATAAAATTCAAACAGACAACAACACCGAAACAAAACGAATGACATTAATAAAATAATTTTATAAAAACTTAAATACTTTAAAGTGGAATCAGTTAGTTTAAATAGCTTAAAAATAGAAAATGCAATTAAAGATAAAAAAGAACGCACATCTTTATTTGCTATTTCATTTGAATATAATGTTAATGGTAATGCTTATTCTTTTGCTGATATGAGAGAAGAAATAGCGTTAGCAATCCCTGATACAAACCCTATTAAAATCAAAATTTTCGAACATTTTTTATTGGATGGATTAAAACAAGTAGGTGGTAAATTCCCTATTGTTATAATATTTTATAGGATGCACGAAGAACCCTTTGCAAATAAAAAGTTTGTAGATTTAATTTATGATGAAGAAGGAGGTAGAAAAAAGACAAAAACATATGCAATTGAAAGTATAGATAATGAAGGTAATTGCAAAATAATTAAAACAATATAAATTTTAATTTAGAAGAATATGCAATCTAAAGTTATTAGTCTCTTAATGGCTATGAGTCTTATTTTAGTATTAAGCTGCAATAAAGATGAGACACCAGTTGGCAATACAGTTTATGTTCCAAGCTCACCTCAGATGCTGACAGCAATACCAGGAAACAAAATAACTACACTTTCTTGGCAAGCACCAACGAATGGTGGAGGTTCTGTAATAACAAATTATAAAATATACAGAGGCTTAACATCAGGTGGACAATTTCTTCATAAAACAGTTTCGGGGAATTTACTGAACTTTGTTGATTCAAGTCTTACTAACGGAACTAAATATTACTATTATGTTACTGCATTAAATAGCGCAGGAGAGAGTAATGCTTCGAATGAGGCATTTTCTACTCCTTTTGGGTTTGATACTTTATATTATACTTATAATAATTTTAATGATTCAATTTTAACAATAAGTTATGCGGTTGGAGGTACAACATCATCACAGATGGTCAGTTGGTCTTATCCAAGCGTGAATTTAATGAAGAATCCATTGAATATAAGAATTAATATGATGCATTTATCAAGTGGTTCAATGATGATACAATTATTATATGAAAATTCTACAGATACACTTAGAAGACAAGCATTTACTATATCAACTGCAAAAGATTCAACACGAACAAATATAACCGGACCGGCTAACAGAATAAATTTAACCCCGACTAATTTTATGGGAAGAGGGACCATTACTGTTTTTAAGTAACAACTAAATAATTAAATTAAAATTATTTATAAAACCCTAGCTTCGCTAGGGTTTTTTTCTTTTAACCCTTACATCTTTTTATAATGCTCGCTAATATTTGTTATTGGGACTTTTAATATGAAGAACCTTACGAATAATGTAAATATAGATTTCCGAAAATTTTCCAAATTGATGGACTAAATAAATTTACATTCGATATTTAAAGTTGCAAATATTTTGCTAAAATCTAGTCTTAATGGTTTTTATTGTATGAAAGGGGTATGAATTAGAATGTATACATTCTTATGGATAATGGAAAATAATATTAGAGAAAAAAGTTTTCGCAAAAATCGAGTGTTAGTGCCTTTTAATATAAGAGAGGGAAAATTAGATGACAATAATGCTTTTCGCTAAAATCGGGTGTTAGTGCCTTTTAATATAAAAGAGGGGGCAATTTTACATTTCAAAATAATACTTTTCTTAAAGAAATATATAGGCGTTTTCAATTGAGGAGCAATTCAAATAATACCCATTAAAAAAAGGAGTAAAATATTATGGGTAAGCTCAGCAAGAACATCCTCGGTAATCCTTCGGGAGCTGTAGGTAAGGTTGTCTTTAAAGAAAGAGGCAACAGTGTATTCATAGGCACAAGACCAAAGTCTTATATGCCGGGATACGATACAG
>CAIUQV010000254.1 GCA_903901375.1 uncultured Ignavibacteriota bacterium | reverse complement strand
CTCCTTTTAGCCTTAATATTTTGTGATACAGTTTTTGGTATAATTAAAACACTATTTTTGTAAAATAATTCACTTTTATATTAATAATAAGAACTAAAGTCTGCCAAAACACTTTTCCTTTCGTTTTTATCATTTACTTTATTACCTTGAACTCAATATTTAATTTACCGAAATTTGATTATAATTACTTTGAATCAATACCTCATATTTATAATTTAATGAATAGAATCGTTCAACATCCCGTCTTGAATGCTAATCAGGAAAGAAAACAAGTTATATTTTATTTCAATGGTGAATCTCTGAAAGGTTTTGAAAATGAACCCGTTTCTTCTGCGCTTATAGCAAATGGAGTAAAAGAGTTTTCCATACATCATATCGAAGATGCTCCACAGGGTATTTTCTGTGCAAATGGTCAATGCTCCCATTGTACTCTTATTATCGATGGTAAACCGCTCAAATCATGTATCACTCCGCTTAGAAAGGATATGGAAGTCAGAACCCTCATTCATCTTCCGGAATTACCGGTTGATAACCGGAGTATTGAACATTTTGAAATCAAAAATCTCAAATGCGAAGTCCTGATTATTGGTGCTGGTCCTTCTGGTCTTACTTCCGCTATCGAACTGGCTAAACTTGGATTTGATATTATTCTTATTGACGATAAAGATAAACTTGGTGGTAAACTTCTTCTCCAGACGCATAAGTTCTTTGGTTCTATCGAAGACTGCTATGCAGGCAAAAGAGGTATCGAAATTGCCGCATTACTCGAAAAGGAAATCAGAAGTTTTAAGAATGTAAGAATTTATACTAATACTTCAGTCGTCGCTCTTTATAAAGATAAGAAAGCAGGACTTTTCATTGATTATAAGAACTATTCAATCGTTGATTTTGAAGGTCTTGTTATATCCTCAGGTGCACGGGAGAAAAACCTTGTTTTCCCTGGGAATGATCTTCCCGGTGTATATGGTGCCGGTGCTTTTCAGACATTAGTAAATCGTGACCTTGTTAAATCTTCAGAACGGATTTTTATCATTGGCAGTGGTAATGTTGGGCTCATTGCTGCTTACCACGCTTTACAAGCTGGCATTACAGTTGTCGGCATAGCAGATATTCTCGATAATGTTTCAGGATATAAAGTACATTCCGATAAGATAAAAAGAATGGGAGTTCCTATATATTTAAGACATACTGTTCTAACTGCGGAAGGGGATGGAAAAGTTGAAAGAATTACTATTACAGAAGTTGATGATAAATTCAATCCGCTTCTTGAAAAAGCTAAAACTTTTGAAGTTGATACTCTTTTAATTGCAGTCGGTCTAAGTTCAATAGATGAATTTTACAATACTGCTGTTAAATTCGGATTTAAAGCTGTTAAAACTGGAGATGCTGACGAAATTGCCGAAGCATCGTCTGCAATGTTTGGTGGCAGAATTTCAGGACTCCAACTTGCAAAAATGTTCGGTAAAGAAGTGAATGTTGATGAAAGCTGGTTTCAGAAAGCTGAAATATTAAAATCACGACCGGGAAAAATCCATTCTGAACCAGTTATAAAATTAAACGAGAATTATACTCCTATTATGCACTGCTACCAGGAAATCCCTTGCAATCCTTGTATATCAGTCTGCCCCTCCGGAGCAATTAAATTAAACGATGCTCTCGGAAGCATAATGGATTTACCTGTTTATACTGGCGAAGACTGCACTCGATGTGGTCAGTGTATTGCCGTCTGCCCTGGGCTCGCAATCTCTGTAGCAAAAAAACTTTATGGCGAATGGGCTGAAGTTGTTCTCCCTCATGAGTTCATCCCTGCTTTCCACGAAAATGAATTTGTATCTCTCACAGACACAGACGGAAACTACCTCGAAAAAGGGGAAGTTATGAAAATTCAGTTTAGCCGAAGATACAAAACTTATTTAATCACTTTCAAAGTTACTTTGGAAAATGCAATAAAGATTGCAGAAATCAGAGTTCAGGATGATGATAAAATCAAACCTTTGCCAAAACCTGTATTTAATTATTTACCCGATAATGCTATACTATGCAGATGCGAAAGAGTATCAGTT
>CAIUQV010000253.1 GCA_903901375.1 uncultured Ignavibacteriota bacterium | reverse complement strand
AGTTCGAGTTTCAACGTACCCGATAATTTCTTCTGCAAGGATGACTATTTGTACTATCTCAGAGAAAAGAAAGATATTGTAGCAATAAAAATATAATTTATGTCAACTTACTTTGAAGAAATAATAAAAACTTCGGAAGCAAACTGTCAGATATTCGACATCACTGAAGACGTAGAAGAAATCATTGAGAAGTCAAAAGTTAAGAACGGTATTGTAACAGTATTTGCAATCGGCTCAACAACGGGAATCACAACACTCGAATACGAGCCCGGACTTATCAAAGATCTTCCAAAACTTCTGGAGAAATTAATTCCCACGTATCAAAACTATAATCACAACGAAACCTGGGGCGACGGCAACGGCCACTCGCACCTCCGCTCGGCACTAATAAAGACAAGCCTTACAATCCCGATTGTCAGCACAGAAATGACACTCGGGAACTGGCAGCAGATAGTTTTTATAGATTTCGATAACAAACAACGGACAAGACGCATAGCTGTACAAGTGATGGGTGAAATGTAATAAGGGCATCTATTTAAACAAAAGCCCTATTATTATATTTTTTCTTAAGCTCTAAATAATTAACTTCACACAAAATTTTAAAAACAGATGATAAAAAGTATCCTATTTGCGTTAATTTTAATCGGAGCTGTATTATTTTTCCTCTACTCTTTGAGGAATTTCATATCTTACATTAAACTTGGTAAACCAGAAAATAGGCTTAACAATATTAAGCAAAGAATTATAAACACACTTAATATTGCTTTTCTTCAGACTAAGTTATTCAGGAGTAAACTTGCAGGGTTTCTTCACTTTTGTATTTACTGGGGTTTCCTGACTTTATCGCTTGTAATACTCGAATCAATATTCGAAGGATTTATCCCTAATTTTTCATTTCATTTTATCGGAAGACTATATTCAGTACTTACGCTAACTCAGGATTTCTTCGGAACACTGGTTTTTGCAGTTGTAATATTCTCTCTTGCAAGAAGGTTTATTGCAACACCAAAGAGATTACAGGTTGATGCAGCTGCAAGAAACGATGCTGTTCTGATACTCATAATGATTCTATTTATTATGGTAACAATGTTCGGAACGAATGCAGAGAGAATATTACTTGGTAATTCTCATGGTTTCAGGCCTGTTTCAAGCTTCATCGCAGGAATTATCGGCGGAAGCGGAAGTCATTTAATGTTCGAAATAAACTGGTGGGGACACATGTTAATTGTGCTTGGTTTTCTGAATTACCTGCCATATTCGAAACACTTCCATGTATTATCATCTGTGCCTAATACTTTTCTTTCAAACTTCAAGATAGACAGAAAGAATACTCTTAAACCAATAAATTTTGAAGATGAGACTCTTGAGCAATACGGCGCAAAGGACATAGAGGATTTAAGCTGGAAACAGCTGCTTGATGGTTATACATGTACTGAATGCGGAAGATGTACAGAAGTATGTCCTGCAAACTCGACGGGTAAACTTTTAAACCCAAAGAAAATAGTCAAACAAGTTAGGAAACGCACAACTGCCAAAGGTCCTTTAGTTTTAGCAAAGACAGATAAACATCCCGAACTCGACAAGACTCTCGTTCACGACTATATAACTCAGGAAGAGCTCTGGGCCTGCACGACATGTGCTGCTTGTGTGGAAGAATGTCCTGTGATGATTGACCATGTTACTACGATAGTTGAAATGAGAAGAAATCTTACAATGATGGAATCTGCATTCCCGCCCGAACTAAACACAGTCTTTAAGAACCTTGAGAATAATGAATCTCCTTGGGCATTTCCGCCTGAACAGAGAAACGACTGGATTGATGAGTTTACCGAAGAAATGACGAAAGATGGCAAAGACCTGAACATGAAGAAGATGAGCAATGCAGGTACGGCAGAAAATCTTGATGTTTTATTCTGGGTTGGTTGTGCAGGTGCATTCGACAGTCGTTATAAAAACGTAACAAAGTCATTCGCAAAAATTATGAATACAGCGGGTGTTACTTTCGGAGTGCTCGGCTCTGAGGAGAAGTGCAACGGTGATACAGCAAGAAGACTTGGCAATGAGTTTCTTGCACAGCAATTCATTCAGCAGAATGTTGAGACATTCAAGCGTTACAACATTAAAAAAGTTGTAACTGCCTGTCCACACTGTCTGCACGCACTAAAGAATGAATACTCACAGTTCGGTGTTGAGTTGGAAGTGACACATCATACAGAATTTATTAGCAAACTTATTTCTGAAGGAAAGATTAAACCTGAAAAGAAAGCTGAAACGAAGTACACGTATCATGATTCCTGTTATCTTGGAAGGTACAACAATATATATGACTCACCGAGAAGTTCTCTATTAACAGTACCGGGACTTGAAATAGTCGAAATGAACCGTTCGAAGGACAAAGGATTTTGCTGCGGTGCGGGTGGAGGCAGAATGTTTATGGAAGAGAATGAAGGTAAGCGTGTCAATATAGAGAGAACTGAGGAGGCACTATCAACGGGTGCAGCAACAATTGCATCTGCCTGTCCTTTCTGCATGACTATGCTTACTGACGGAATTAAGGAAAAAGAAAAGACAGAAGAGGTAAAGATAAAAGATGTTGCAGAAATTATCGCAGAAAGCCTTTAGTAAGCGAGTATGTCTTTTTCACTAATTAATGAATTTTATTTTTCATATTTTGTTGACAATTATAAATAATTTAATAATTTAATAAACTTAATAAAAGAATATGTCATATTTATTCACGTCCGAATCAGTCAGCGAAGGGCATCCAGACAAAGTATGCGATCAGATTTCTGACGCAATATTAGATGATATTTTAAAAAATGACCCTAAGGCAAGAGTTGCATGTGAAACATTCTGCGCTACAGGTTTGGTTTTAGTAGGTGGTGAAATTACCACCAACCACTACGTTGATGTTCCAGCATTAGTAAGAAAAGTAGTTTCTGAAATCGGATACACAAAAGGCGAATACAGATTCGACCATCATTCAATAAACGTAATGTCAGCAATCAATACACAATCACCTGATATAGCAATGGGTGTAAATACAGGTGGTGCCGGAGACCAGGGAATGATGTTCGGTTATGCATCCAACGAGACAAAAGAGTTCATGCCAATGACACTTGTATTCTCGCATCAGCTGGTAAAAAAACTTGCAGATATACGAAAGAAGACACCAAAACTTATGCCTTATTTAAGACCTGATTCAAAATCACAGGTAACGATTGAATACGGAGCCGACAGAAAACCAATAAGAGTTGAAGCAGTTGTTGTGTCAACACAGCATGATCCAAACGTATCTCAGAAGAAAATAAAAGATGATATAATTAAAAATGTAATCAAGAAAGTAATCCCTGCAAGATTACTGGATAAGTACACAAAAATACACGTTAATCCTACAGGAAAGTTTGTTATCGGCGGACCGCACGGAGATACGGGATTAACAGGAAGAAAAATTATAGTAGATACATACGGAGGTAAGGCTCCTCACGGTGGCGGTGCTTTCTCAGGAAAAGATCCTTCGAAGGTTGATCGTTCTGCAGCTTATGCAGCAAGACACATTGCAAAGAACATTGTTGCTGCAAAACTCGCTGATGAGTGTTTAATCCAGGTATCTTATGCAATTGGAGTTGCTCAGCCTGTTTCAATATTTGTTGACACATATGGAACCGGTAAAGTATCTGATGAAAAATTAGCAGCATTCATTAAAAAGAATATAGATTTAACACCTGCAGGAATAATCAAGAGATTAGACCTCAGAAAGCCTGTTTACAGAAATACTGCCGCTTACGGACATTTTGGCAGGAATGAAAAAGGTTTCACCTGGGAAAAACTTGACCTGAAGAATAAATTTGCAAAAGCTTTCAAAAAGTAAACTGAATATGGTTTACCTGAAGTATAACCCGTTGTTAACAAAACAACGGGTTTTTTATTTAAAAGGATAGATGATGAAACAGTTTTTTGATGGCTTCTTTTATACTTTTAAAAAAACAGGATTGTTCTTTAAATATCCTAAAACAATTCTGTACT
>CAIUQV010000252.1 GCA_903901375.1 uncultured Ignavibacteriota bacterium | reverse complement strand
CCGACCGCATATTCAAGTATCAGGTCCCAGCCTATTATCCAGGCGAATAACTCACCGAGCGTTGCATATGCATATGTGTAAGCCGACCCTGCCACAGGTACCATTGAAGCAAATTCCGCATAACACATTGCAGCAAATATGCAAGCTAATCCTGCCACAAGAAACGATACTATTATCGCAGGTCCTGTCTTATCATGTGCTACTATTCCTGTAAGGACAAAAATACCCGTTCCGATTATTGCACCAACTCCTAAACTCGTTAATGCTACTGGACCTAATATCCTTCTTAACCTGTTTTCTCCTTTTGCTTCTTCAAGGAGCATACTTAATGGTTTTCGAGCAAAAAGCTGACTCATCCGATTGAATTTAATTAATTAATTACCCTGATATTAATTTAATTTAAAAATAGTTATGCATATATGAAATGAATATAGTAGAGTATAATTTTTTCCGGTTTTCTAATTAAAGTTGATTACTTTCCTGCGCATCGGATGCAATTTAATTGTTAATATGATTCAATTGCATTTCCCATATCTTTATTCTGAAAAAGAATATTAGTATATTTCTAAATGTTTATAATATTACATATATGTCTTTCGTATCTCTAGAGTTTATAATTTTTTTGTCAATTGCTTTAGCATTAAACTATTTATTGAAAGGTAATGCCCGTAAGGTTTTGTTGATTTTTTTATCATTCTACTTTTATTCTACTTTCACTAAATATTCATTTTTCATTTTTATCTTTACATTCCTGATTTATACATATGCTTTGATTTTGGGTTTTGTTAAGAATAGTACTTTTAAAAGGGTTATTCTTTATGGCCAATTGATTTCAGTTCTATCACTTTTCATTTATTTTAAATATTTAGGATTCTTATCAGACATATTGACAAATCTTACCGGTAAAACATTCATTCAAGGAAATCCTGCTTTTGCTTTTATAGGGATTTCATATGTAATGTTTCAATCATTTGGATATCTTTTCGATGTATATTATGAACGTATTAAAGCTGAAAAAAATATACTAAATTTTACACTTTTAATAATATATTTTCCAAAATTAATTTCCGGCCCGATTGAGAAATCCAAAATATTTCTAATGCAATGCAATTTCAGGGATAAATCAATTAATACTGTGTTATTTTCCAGAGGGTTTAAGTTCTTCGTATACGGTTTTTTCATCAAATCTGTAATAGCCGACAGACTAAGTTTCCCGGTTAGCAGATTATTCTCTACACCATTAAGTTTTGATTCTATAATTACTTCAATTACGGTTATATTCTATTCATTTCAGTTATACACTGATTTTATGGCTTATAGTTTAATGGCTTTAGGTATAAGTTTAATGCTGGGTATTGAAATAATAAATAATTTTAATCTTCCATATTTTGCTGAATCAGTTTCCGATTTCTGGAAAAGGTGGCATATTTCTCTTTCAAAATGGCTAAGAGATTACATATTTTTGCCGTTGAACTATGCTATATTAAGACCAAAGAGTATTTTGTTTAAAATATTCAGAAGGCCTGAAAAATTTTCTTATATTGTTACAACTATTATTACTATGACAATCTGTGGCTTTTGGCATGGTGCTAACTGGACTTTTATAATTTGGGGTATTATTCATGCGTTTTACATGATTTTTGGTTTTATTACTAAAAAACTGCGTAAGTCAATATCAATAAGCCTAGGTTTATATAAGTCTAATATATCTAAAGTTGGCAAAATAATTATTACATTTTCAATTATCACATTCGCTTTTATATTTTTTAGAGCAGATTCAATCAATGCAGCATTTAAGATAATACATAACATATTTTCGTTTTCGTATTATTCATCAACTGAGTTCTGGTTCTATAATCCTACTGAATTTTATTCATGTATATTCTTTTTAATTATATTCATTATATTCGAAATTGTACTGTATATAAATAATAAAAATTTAACAGAGTATCTTAACGCTTATGTTATTTTTGCTTTGATACTGACTATCATAGTCTTTGGCAAATTCGGTGAAAATGATTTTTTATACTTTAAGTTCTAATGAATAAAGAAAAACTAATAAAATCCATTATCTATATCACAGGGTCAATATCACTGTTCTTCTTTATTTTATCCAGATTTCCTGTTTTCCCAGTAACTTTTGAAGATACGGAACTTCTTAAGGAAGAGGAAAGTGGCATTTACGGAGATATGTACTACCAGTGTATGGTAGATG
>CAIUQV010000251.1 GCA_903901375.1 uncultured Ignavibacteriota bacterium | reverse complement strand
TTCCAGTCACGCATTTTATCGTAGAACTTATAATCGGTAAGGTCGTAATGAATAGGTGTTACAGAGATATATCCTTCATCTACGGCTTTAACGTCGAAGTCGTTGGTCTTATCAAGTTTCTTCATACTGCCCGTAAGCCAGAAGTACTGGCGATTAGCGGGGTCTAACCTGATTTCGTAAGTGTCGTCCCAGGTTGATTTCCCCTGCATGGTTAACAGTGCGCCCTTTACTTTTTTGATTGCGGGTACATTAACGTTAAGCAGTGTTCCTTTCGGAAGACCTTTCTTTAAAACTATTTTAGCAAGTTTAGATGCAAACCTTGCGGCGACTGAAAAATCGGGATAGGTGTAACTTGTAAGAGACATTGCAATAGATGGTATTCCGAGTATTGTGCCTTCAGTTGCGGCTGATACAGTACCGGAATATATTATGTTGATTGCAGTGTTGGCGCCCTGATTTATTCCAGATATAAGTAAATCTATTTTTCTGTCTTTAAGCAAGGTGTGAGCGGCAATCTTTACAGAATCTGCGGGAGTGCCTTCAACTGCATAACCATAAAAATCTTTGAACATCAAAGTCTTTCTTGCCCTGATGGGGTTTGCCATTGTGATTGAATGTCCTACTGCGCTCTGCTGAGTGTGCGGAGCGGCAACGAATACTTCTGCGAATTTTCTGATTTCCTTCGTGAGTGCTTTTATTCCGTCGGCTTCAATGCCGTCGTCATTTGATATGAGTATTAAGGGTTTCTTCATCTTTATTAAGTCGTTTTAATTTTGTCCATAGCATATCTTTAAGTTCGCTGAGGTTTTCGCCCGTAACGGAAGAGATGGATATTTTCTCAATTCCGGAAGTGCGAACGGATTTTAATTTCTTCTTAAGAGAATCGCTGATAGCATCTGTTTTTGTGAAACAGATTATACGCGGTTTATCGAGAAGGTTTGCCTCGTAGTTCTCGAGTTCTTTAAGGAGAACTTTGTAATCCTTTAAGAGTTTAGTACCGTCGGGGTTTAGCTGCGTTGAGTCTATTAAAAATAAAAGTATGCGTGTTCTTTCTATGTGTCTTAAAAACTGAATACCAAGTCCTTTGCCGGATGAAGCGCCTTCTATAATGCCGGGAATATCTGCCATAACGAATGAATCGTAATCGTGATACTTTATGATGCCGAGGTTTGGTTTTAAAGTAGTGAACGGATAGTCTGCGATTTTTGGTTTAGCAGAAGATATTTTTGAAATAAGTGTTGACTTACCTGCATTCGGAAAACCGACAAGCCCGATATCGGCGATGAGTTTTAATTCAATAACAATTGTAAGCTCCTGACCCTTTTCGCCAGTCTGTGCAAAGCGGGGAGTGCGGTTCAGGGAAGTCTTGAAGTGTGTGTTGCCTTTGCCTCCGCGTCCGCCTTTGAGAATGATTCTCTCTTCGCCGTCTTTGAGAAGTTCTGCAATCACTTCGCCCGTTTCAAAATTCTTAATAACGCTGCCGCAGGGAACGAGGATTACTTCGTCTTTTCCGTTCTTGCCGTTTTTATCACCTCCCATTCCATGAACGCCGCGTCCGGCCTTGTGGTGTTTCTGGTAAGTGAAATCAATTAACGTGGAAAGCTGTCCGAATGCCTTAAACACTACATCTCCGCCATTTCCACCGTCGCCTCCATTGGGTCCGCCCTTGGGAACGTATTTTTCTCTTCTGAAACTGATACATCCATTCCCACCGTCTCCGGACTTTATGAATATTTTTGCATAATCTATAAACATATTATTGTCTTATCTTTTTTCGAAATAATCGTTCAGGACATCAACGAACATAATAACGCTTTTATCGCCAATGCTAACTTTGTTATTAATAAAAATTTCTTTAAGGTATTCTGTTGCCTCGCGCCAGTTCTTCAGTTTTTCGATTTCAAGAAGTGAGTCGAGCAGAACGTATTTATTTCCTTTATAAACTTTTTTAGCAATTGCTTTAATTTCGTCGTCTTTAAAATGAAAACGCAAATGCTTCTCGGGGATTTCTTCTTTCTCTACAAATTCGTTCGATATACTTTGCACGTCTGAAGTATCCTCGTTTGTGCTTGTATCGGAAAACGTGCTTACGGGTTCAGTCTTCACAAAGGATTCAGGTTTTATATCTTCCACCGGTTTTTCCGGAACGAATATTACGGTATCCTTTATTTGCAGCGGAGGTTCTTCCTGTTTCGAAACAGGAGTAAGTGTTTCCGGTTTATAAACTTCATTAATGTTATTTATTTTTCCCGTAAGAACTTTAATGATGGTTTTAAGTTCTATCTCTTCGTCGTCATTTGAAATACCTGCTTTGTTAAACTTATCTGTTAAATCGTTGTATGATTTATCTTCCAGGAACAACCTGATAAAACTGTAAGGCACGCTCATATCAAGGCTTATCTCTGCGGCATCGCCGTATTTCAGTTTAAAAACCTGTAGGAAGAAATTCTTTATCTTTAAGCTTGTGGTATCGGTCGTTAGTTTGTTATAGATATCAGAATTAATCTGCCGGAGAATATCTTCAACGAGAGAGCGTTTGATAGATAAATAATGCTCGTCTGAGGCAACTTCTTTAATAGAAGATGTATAAAAAGAATAGTAAGTGAATATATCCGTTTTCTTTATTATCTCCGAGTTTTGTTTTGAGTCGTAGCTTCCGAAAATATAATTAGTAATAGTCCAGGTAGGCCTTAAACAATAGTTCAGGTTTAGCTTAATTGATTTCTCAATTATCTTAATAAGTTCTTCTTTGTTTGAGAACTTAACGCCATCGTTTATGATAAATGATTTTGTAAAATCATTTAAACCGCTTGAAATAATTGTTTCGGAAGAATAATCTGACAGGTTATTCACAACTTCAACGGCATCTTTTAATCGTTTATCTGTTATTTGTTCGAACATGGTATTTTCGTAATGTATAAAGATAAATTTTAAGGAGTTCAGAAAAAACAGAAATAGAAGTGCAAATTAAGAAGCCGTAAATCCTTTAATAGTTAACTTTGTACAGAAACCATTCATAATCCCACGACTTAAGGTTATCTATTTTCCTTAAAAGCGTGATGTCGCCTTCTTTAAAATTCTTCGAGTTTCTTTTTACGAATTCATAATTAATATTCCAGTCGAGGAAATATTCTATTTTATTACTTCTTATATATTCAATCAGTTCTTTGTTTTTAATTGCGGTGTATGCATCTTTATTTACTACTCCGTCGAGGTTTATGGTATTCATATCCTTTGCAAAATAACCGAAAGCCCCTGTCTGGTTGCTTCCGATAACTGTTCCTTTGGGAAAATTATCGTTTACCCAGTTGCCGATTTCGATGTATCCGCTTTTAGGATAATCCCGGAAGAAGAAATCCTTAAACCCGGGTCTGACAAGACTGGCAATTACCAGGGCAATAACAACTATTAAGAATACGAATGATTTACTCTTAGAAGAATTAAATCCCGAGAATAGCTGATTAGCCGCGAAAGCTGTTAATACAACAAATAGCAGGCTTAGCGGAAAGAAGTATCTTGAGTAAAACCAGTTTGCGGTTAAGTAAAAAGTATAGGACGCAAACAAAAGCAAAGACGTTGTGATAAGCGGCAGGTGTTCACGCACTGAACCTTTAAACCAGGGACACGCCTGTGTTTTCAGGCGGTATACGAATGTCGATACAAGTGCAAACAGAATCACAACGGAATAATTGGTGTATATATTCTTCAGAGATAAATTAAGCAGTGCAAACAGGCCCGACTGTCCGCCTGAATGATAATCAACCATATCCTTACCAAGCTGATGAACCGCTTTTCCGCTTACGGGAAGAATGTCGCCGGTAAACGAGTATGATAAAATCAAATACGGAAGATAAACAACTGCAATGCCTGCAAAAATTACTGCTGTGTTTTTCAACAGAATATCCGGGCTGATTTTTCCTGTACAGTATTTAAGAAAAGCAAAAACTATTATTCCGGGAAGAATCATCACATTGTCTAACCTTGCGAGAAAAGAAAGGCCTGTTAAAAATCCGAAGAGAAACATCTGTTTTGATGAAAGAATTATATTTTCCGAGAACCAGTATTTGTAGAGATAATAGAAAATCAAAACGAAGAAGAAGAAAGAGACTGATGTTTCAAGTCCGTTGGACAAGTTTGCGATGGCAACGGGCAGAAGTATAAAAAGCAAAACAGAAATAAACGGCGAGAAAGAATCGTTGTATATCAGTTTTACTAATTTATAAAGCAGGGGAATAATGGCAAAACCAACGATAGCAGAAAACACAAGAGAAATGTAAACCGGCGTGACTGCATCGTTTTTTATTAACATATAAACGGGTGCCATTAAAAAAACATAAAGGGGCTGAAACCCGCTTGTGTGCTGGCCGCCGTAGAAGAACCATTTACCTTCGGCAAAATTCCTTGCAATCTCTAGTGAAAGATATGCATCGTCGGGGATTGCATAACCGTCAATCTGTGTTAAAGGTTTGAGAAAAAACGCTATGCGAACTGCTGCATAAACACCGAACAGAATTAATAAGAAGTATTTATCTTTTCTTGTCATGTTTCGAGACGAAGTTTTTGTATTCGCCAAGCAATCTTTCCTTGAGTTCGAAAGGGTCAGAATTTTCAACGGTAGCACCTGCGGCATTCATATGTCCGCCTCCTTTAAAAATACGTGCAAATTCATTCATCTTTATGTTACCCTTTGAACGAAAAGATATTTTACAGGAATCGTGAAGTTCAACGATTAAAAAACCTGCCTTAATGTTTTTCATAGACATCAGGAATGCAGAGAAACCTTCAACATCTTTTACGTCTGAGTGAAAGTCCTGAAAATCCTGCTGTGTTATTATACCTATGGCAAGCGTACCTTTGAAATGAAAGCTCAGACTTTCGATAAAACGCGACAGAAGTTTTACTTTATCGGTCGGTACATTATTGTATATTTTATCGTACATATAAACAGGGTCGGTACCACGTTTTATTAAGTCAGCACAGATAAGAAAAGTGCGTTCGGTAGTACGCGGATATTTGAAAGAGCCGGTGTCGGTCATAATTCCTGCGTAAAGATTATCGGCAATTCTTTTATCAATGTAATCAGTATTGTCATTACAGATAAATTCATAGAGTATCTGCGAGGTTGCGGGCGATTCAGTATCTGAAATAAAATCATGATACGCATTTGGGTCTAGACCCTGGTGATGATCAACGCAAATTTTCTTTGCGGGAGAATTCCTGACTGCTTCTGCCATACTTTTTATGCGTGAATATTCGTTTGTATCAACGACAATGATTAAACCGGCATTATTAATTAACTTTGTATTTCCTTCTGTGTCGTCGAGAAATCTTTTGATTACTTTATCTTCATCGAGAAAAAGAAGATGGTCGGGTGATTCATTGTGATTTATGATGTACGCCGTTTTACCCTTCTTTAATATATAGTAATACAAAGCAAGCTCAGACCCGATTGCATCGCCATCCGGCAAAAGGTGCGTTGTTAAGACAATCGTGTCAGCTTTTTCAATTTCCTGTTTTATTCTGTTATAGTTCTTATTCATTTGCAAAATATTATTAAATTGCTATTTTATGACAACAAAATAAAGATTAAAAAGATTATCTTAATTATTTCCGAATGAGCGAAAATACTGATACTGAAATTTTTAATAAAGATGAAGAACTGGCAAAACCGAAGTTCAGAATAAGTCTGATTATATCTCTGGCATTTGTTGGTTTGCTCTGGATTATAAAAATCTTCGAAGAGTACACGCACACAGACCTGAGCAGATTTGGTATTTACCCAAGAATGACTGGCGGACTGATTGGAATAATTACCTCACCGCTGATACACGCAGACTTTTCGCATCTCGTCTCAAACAGTATAACGCTTTTAGTTCTGATGATATTTTTATTCTATGCATACACAAACTCTTCGTTCAAAGTTTTCTTTTCGGTTTATATAATTTCAAACATGTTTGTCTGGCTGTTTGCAAGAAATGCATACCACATAGGTGCGAGCGGCATTATATACGGGCTTGTAGCATTTATGTTTTTTGTTGGTATATTTCGTAAGGATTCCAGGTCAATAGGCCTTTCTTTGCTTGTGACTTTTCTTTACGGGGGCCTTGTGTGGGGAGTGCTTCCCACAGATCCGGATATATCTTTTGAGTCACATCTTTCTGGGGCAGTAGTTGGTATTCTTGCGGCTGTGGTATTCCGAAACAGCGACCCTATGCCGGAAAAATACGAATGGGAAGAGGAGGAAACAGAAGAAGACGACATAGACATGGAGGAATACGAAAAAGCTGAGAAGAAGCTGGATAAAGAGGATTAGTTAAGCCGGTAAGAGCAGTATCATTGTAAAACCAAAGTTTGTACCTTAATAGGTTAAATAAGGGCTTAATTTTGATGGATATATAATGTATTTAGGATGTATTTAAGGTGTGTTTAGGGTGTATTGAAATGCTATAAACGAGTGTAATAACAAATTTTAAGTGTTCTTGCTTTTCTCAAAACAACCGTAATCGGCGAGAGAAACACTTAATGCATATGTTTGACTATACATTCTACTGGTTAAACAATGATATAGGCGAAAAAGTTCCCCGAATAATGTTCGAAAAATAGAGCCAGGATAATAATAGTACTATTATAATAAAAACCGATTCTTTCTCTTATTTTACCATAGCCATTCTCTTTATTGCATCATAAACTACATCGTAACCATTTGGGTTAGTAACAAGAAATCTGTAATAATACACCCCCGAAGAAAAGTTACTTCCGTCCCAAGTTGCTTCATAAACAGCGGGCTGAAGAACTTTATCAATGAGTGTTACTACCTCCTGTCCGAGAGAATTATAAATTACGAGTTTAACATTTCCACCACGAACTTCTCCTATGAGAGAGTTTGGAAGTTTGCGGGTATCAAATTTAAATTTAGTTGAAGAATTAAAAGGGTTCGGATAGTTCTGGTAGAGTTTGTAAGTATCGGGGATTTTATTTGAAATTAATTTAACACCTTCAACAAATGCATTACCACGTGATATACCGCCATTATTCCGAACAGCAAAAACCCACCCAGAGCCAAAGTAATAAAGAGTACGCGAAATAGCCATATGATTGTATATTCCGGAAGGTGCTGTATACTGGACAACCCACGATGGGTTATAATTACTTGGCTTCAAATAAATATTACCGCTGTTTCTTATGTACCAGAAGTACTGATAGAATTGCATATTGCCGGTAATGGTATTAAAATTTCCGCTTCCCAGAGTATTGGTATCGACAGAAAAGTTTGTACCACTATTTGTGGTTTTAAAAAGGTTGCTTCCTGCGGCATATCCCAGAGCCGAAGGTGCGGCATCCCACCACGTTGACTGAGAAACTACCATTGGCGATGTTGGCAGAACGC
>CAIUQV010000250.1 GCA_903901375.1 uncultured Ignavibacteriota bacterium | reverse complement strand
TCAAATAAGTCAAGTATGTTTCCATCTCTAACTAAATCAACATAATGAATATAATGTCCGGGATATTCTTCCGGAAACGGCTTTTGTGTCAGTATGTTTTCCATAGTATTATAATATAAACACTTTTATCATTAAATAAAATAGCACAATTTGTTGTGAAAACCTCAAAATGAGTTTTATTTAAATAACTGAATATTTCCGCCTGTATGAATAAACAATACGTTGTCGGAACTTTTTATCATTCCTTTTCTTATGTAATCTATCATTCCCGATGCAGCCTTTCCCGAATATACATTATCAAGTAATATTCCTTCAAACTTTGCAAATAATTTTATCGCTTCCTTTGCAGCCTCCGTCTCCAATCCGTATGCTTCGCCAATATAATTATCATCAACGATTATATCCTCATCTTTTATAGTCACTTCAAGCAGTTTACCGGTTTCTTCTGCAAGTTGTTTCACTTCTTTCTTTATCTGCTCTGAATTCTTCGTAATTGCAATTCCGTTTATCAATCCCTGCCATCCTGTTAATGCCTTGCCCGACACCAGTCCCGACTGCGTTCCCGCAGAACCCGTCGCATGAAATATTTGCTTAAATTCTGTTCCGTTTGTCTCGGAATATTCTTTGATTTCTTTCATGCAGTCCACGTATCCTAATGCACCTGTCTTCGTCGAACCGCCTATCGGCATATAATAAACTTTTTTACCCTTTGCTTTCAGCTCTTCAGTAAGCTGCTTTGCTCTTTCTTCCCAGTCATTCCATTCAAATGAATCTACATCACTTACGTCCGCTCCGAATAAATAATCGAGCATCAGGTTTGCAGTTGCTTTTTCAGGTTTCTTGCCGCCAAGCACAAGCCTGACATCAAGACCGCACGCAGCACCGTATGCCGATGCAATCCTGCAAAAATTCGACTGATATGCCCCCACTGCAACTATCGTATCCGCTTCTTTTTCTACCGCTTCATAAATAAGGTAATCCAGCTTACGCGTTTTATTCCCGCCGAATGCAAATCCCGTTAAATCATCACGTTTGCAGTAAATGTTAGCATTCAGATATTTCGAAAGGTTCTCAAGTTTATGAATCGGAGTCGGTAGTATCGAATAGTTCAGTTTTTTAAATGTCTTATTTCCCATTTATTAACGGATTAAGATTGATGAATCTCCGTAACTTAAAAATCTGAATTCATTTTTTAAAGCATAATCGTATACTCTTTTCCAGTCCTTCCCTAAATATGCCGATACGAGCAGCAGTAATGTTGAAGACGGTAAATGAAAGTTTGTTATCATTATATCAGTAACCTTAAAATCGTATCCCGGCGCTATCATCAGGCTCGTCGTACCTTCAATTGTGTGCAGGTTATTCTTGTCCATGTATTCAATCAGATTCTCAAGCGCCGTTCTTATCCCCGGTAATTCATTATTCATATAGTCATATATTTCCCATTGCTCCAGCTCAAAGTTATCTTTTGATATTTTGTCGGGTAATATTCCAAGCCAGTATAAACTCTCAGCCGTCCTCACGCTCGTCGTTCCAACAGCCACCCTTGTCTTCACTTCATTGTTTAAAAGATTCTGTATAAATCTTTTGGTCACAGAAAAACTTTCTTTGTGCATCCGATGCTCATAAACATTTTCGGTCTTCATTGGTTTAAATGTTCCTGCTCCAACATTCAGTGTTAGAAAATCAAAATCTATGTTTCTCTTTTTAAGCTGACTTAATATTTCATCAGTAAAATGCAGTCCTGCAGTCGGTGCCGCTACTGAACCCTCTACTTCTGCAAACACTGTCTGGTACTGCTCTTCGTCGCTTTCCTCTGCTTTTCTTTTAATGTATGGCGGTAGGGGAGTCGAACCTGTTGCATTCATCACTTCCGAAAAACTGTGTCCGCCGTCCCATTTAAACTTAATTATTAAATTGTCCTCACCTATTCCTGTTTTTCCCGCACTGAGTTTATGTTCTTTGCCATCAATCGTAAATCTTTTCTCAAGAACTTCTTCTCTCCATTTACTTGCATTACCAACTATACAGTTCCATTCGCATTCATTCTGTAAAGCAAAAGCTTTTTCAACACCCATTGCAAAAGGTTCTAAACAAAATATTTCTATCTTCGCACCGGTTGCCTTCTTAAAAAACATTCGTGCGTTGATTACTTTTGTATTATTAAAAATCAGGAATGAATCATTTGCAATGTAATCACAAACATTTGAAAATTTATTCTCGGAAATATTTCCGTTTTTATAAATTAGTAGTTTAGAAGAAGACCTGTCCGTAAGAGGGAACTGTGCAATCCTGTCATCGGGAAGTTCATATTCGTATTCTTTAAGGTCTATCTGCTTTTTCATCTAAATCCTGTTATTGTTTGAATTCATTTCCTTGATTTCTACATTTATCTTCAGTCCGCACATCTTCTCGAGGTATATAGGCAGTACTGCCGTCCAGTTCTCATCGTTTACTACACCAGGAAAG
>CAIUQV010000249.1 GCA_903901375.1 uncultured Ignavibacteriota bacterium | reverse complement strand
GAAAGTTCGGCATATGGTGAGTCTTAGTGTCGAGCTTCAAATTACATTTCTCTGTGACTTCCAGAGTTGAGGCAAGTGCTTCCGGATAATCCTTAAACAAGTCACACATTTCTTTAGTGGACTTGAAATAAATCTGGTTTGTACCGTAGCGCAAATCTTTTGTTAAATCTCTGGGTTCGAGATTCTTATTCTGTTTTGAGCTTATGTTCAGGTAAATATTATGCGCGATTGCGTGTTCGGGTTTAATATAATGAACATCGTTAGTGGCAATGAGTTTAAGCCCGAAGTCCTTAGCGATTTTAGGCATTTCCCTTAAGACCTTTTTCTCGGAATCGAGTGTTAAATGGTTCTGGATTTCAAGATAGAAATCATCGCCAAAGATACTTTTATACCTGTCCGTCATTTCTCTTGCCTTGGCAAGATTATCGCGGACGATATAGCAGGAAATAACGCCGCCGGCACAGGCAGAAAGGGCAACGATACCTTCTTTATACTGTTCAAGAACTTCGAGGTCAATTCTGGGTTTATAATAAAAGCCTTCCATATGACCGATGGAATTGAGTTTCAGAAGGTTTTTATACCCCGTATTGTTTTTAGCAAGGAGAATTAAGTGAGCATAGTTAATGTTAGTAACGGAAAGTCCGTCAGAATTTTCCACATCGATAACATCGGCACTTGATTCAGTTCGTTTTGTTTTATCAAAGCGTGAAGTACCCTGAGCAATGTATGCTTCGAATCCGATGATAGGTTTAACACCTTTACTAAGGCACTTATTGTAAAATTCCATAGCACCGAACATAACACCGTGGTCTGTCAATGCAACAGCACTCATCTTATTTTCAACGGCAGCATTAACGAGACCGTCTACAGTACAGATAGCATCGAGCAGAGAATAATGTGTATGATTATGTAAATGTATAAATTCTTTCATTCAGGATTGATTTACAAATAGTGCTGTAATTTTCAAAATTTCTATAACATCTGCAAAGTAATAAATTTAATCTTGCATTAATAATACAAAATTATTATGCTCCCGAAACGAATAATGAGATTATATTTATTAATAATATCATTGACATTAATTACCTCCATCGGGTATACACAGAATATCAGATTATCCGACATAAAAGACGGAGCGAATAATTATAGAGGGAAAGAGATAACCGAAAAAACAGGTGGAAATTTTCTGGTACCGGCATTACTGTTATGGCCTTTAAATCCTATGGTTGTAGCAGAAAACTCTAAAGTCTATTTTGCATTAACGAAGGAAGTGTCATTAATACTTCCGAGAGCGAGAGGAAAGATAGGTTTTGAATATTCATATGTGTTCAGGACTGAACGGAACAACCATCTCAGGTTATATGCAGATTATTTTATTCCATTGGGCCAGGGTGATTTTGCAGTTGTGCTTCTGAACGTCGGGGGAGGATATTTCACGGATACGAAAAAATCAGGGTTGTTTCCCCAGTTATCGATGAGCATACTTGCACCAACTTTATACGACAACTTAGCTTTGACATTTTATATAAAGGTAAGGCAGACTTTCATGTTCAGGAAAGAAGAAGCGAATATATTTGATGCTTCAACTGGAATCGGTGCTGTGTTTTTCTTTTGATATCAGATAATAAAAAAAGCAGAGACATTAAATAACATCTCTGCTTTGAAGTGTGGTTATACAATTCTTATTTCATGTTTTTTGCCATAACGAATGCGTTGTAAGCATCGATAACACCGCCTGTTTTAGACAGTTTAGAGAAGTCTACTTTACCAATTTCTTTTGTTTTTACTATAAGTCCGTTGTATTTACGTGATGACTTCATAAGAATATCTTTAATCTGTGAAGCATTCAGATCCGGGAAATAGCCTTTGAGTATTGCAGCAACGCCGGCGGCATTAGGTGCAGCCATTGATGTTCCGCCCATTCTCTGGTATTTACCGCCAGGGACGGTAGAATTCACTTCCACGCCGGGAG
>CAIUQV010000248.1 GCA_903901375.1 uncultured Ignavibacteriota bacterium | reverse complement strand
TGGAGGCGGTTTTGGGATTCCTTACGGTGCGGAAGAAACGGTGCTTGACATTACGAGACTTGGAGACGAACTGTTTAAGTTGGTTGATTCTGAAAAGTATAAAGGATTTCTTGACGGAGTTGATTTAATATTTGAGCCGGGAAGATTTTTAAGCGGGCATTCTGGAATTTATTTATTTAAAGTTTTATATACAAAAACTTCGAGGGGCAAAAACATTTTATTAACTGACGGCGGAATACATCATTTAGTGAGACCTGCCCTGATAGGTACTTCACATCCAATAGTAAATATAACTGCCTTTTACGAAAAGAGAGAGGTACAAGACAGATACATGGTAGCCGGACCATTGTGTACTTCGCTTGATTGTTTTGGTGAAGAAATTATTTTACCCGAAACAAGACCCGGTGATATACTGGCGGTTTTAAACGCAGGGGCATACGGTTACACAGAATCCATGCCTTTATTCCTTTCACATCCTCAGGCAAAAGAGAAGTTTTTGGACTGAATTTATTTGTTCTAATCTAATTATTTGATTCCTATTTCTTTCTAATTAAACCTTTTCAACCTTTAATTTCCAGAAAATGAGACCAACTTTTTATTAATTAATACTGATATATATCCCTTATATATCGAATAAATATCGCATGTATATCGCATGTATTCTTATTTTTTACAATAATAACTGGTTTAGGATTAATTAATTCAATTTGAAGTGTTTTCTTGTTGATATTTACTTAATTTAAGCAAAAAGACAGGGTTTTTAACAAAAACCCCGTTGTTTTGACGGGGTTTTGAGTGATTTTGCTAAAATTTTGTGAATTATTTCAATTTTTCGATAGTTTCTTTAAGCAAAAGTGCTGCGACTCTGGCTTCTTCTTTACTGCAGGTACCGACTGATAGTCTGAACCAAGGAGAATCCATTTTTGCACCGAAGGCATAAAAAGGAACGAGGGCGATTTTGCCTTCTTCGAGAATGTACCCGAGTACATCGTCAATGGTTTTTAATTCTTTACCGCTTTCAGTTTTCTTTCCAACAAGATTAAGTTTAACTGTCAGGTACAAAGCTCCCTGAGGATAAATAGCATCTACATCATAACCAGATTTTTTAATATTCATAATACCTTCATAAAAAGTATTCAAGCGTGTAAAGAGTTCGGATTTGAAATTATCAAAATACTTATCAACCTCGGCAGTATTTTTCAGGAATCTTCCTGTTGCAACCTGTTCGGGTTTTGGAGACCAGGCACCGATGTGTGCGAGAATGGCACTCATCTTTTTTATAATAGCTTTAGGTCCGAAAGCCCATCCGAGTCTGACGCCAGTGGCGGCAAAGCATTTAGAAATACCATCTATAAAAACAACGTAGTCTCGAATTTCAGGATTTAATTCAATCGGATTATAATGTTTTGACTCACCGTATACGAGAATCCAGTAAATCATATCGTAGAAAACATAAAGGGGTTTACGGTTTTCTTTTGCCCGCTGTTTATTTTCATCAACAATAAGGTCAACTATTTTCTTAAGTTCTTCTTTTGTAAAAACAGTGCCGCTTGGATTAAGCGGAGAATTCAGAGCAAGAAGTGCTGCATCTTTTAAATGAGGTTTAAGCTCTTCTGCGGTTGGTACAAAATTATTTTCGAATTTTGTTTCCACGCTTACGGGAACGGCATCAATCAGCTGAACATAACAGTTATTATTCCAGGAAGGTGCGGGATAGACAATCTTTTCACCCGGGTCGACAAGTGTAAGCATAAGAGTATAAGTGAGAGGTCTTGCACCGCTGCCGACAATGATTTCGTCTGTTCCATAATCAAAACCTCCGCGTGTTTTAATATATTCCGAAATTGCTTCACGGATAACCATAACACCTTCAGACGGTGGATAGTTAGTTAAATCTTCATCATAAGCATTTTTTATTTCCTTTTTAAGTGCTTCGGGAATTGGAAAAACCCTTGGGGAGAAATCACCAATAGTAAGGTTAAATATTTTTTCACCTTTTTCAATTCTTTCATTTACTTTATCTGATATCTTTCTGATACCTGAGGGGATGAGATTTTGTGCTGTTTTTGATAACAATAATGAGCTCATAATTAATAAGGTATAAGTTATGTACAAGTATAAAAATAGCAATAAAGGATTTGAAAAGTTAGTCAAAAAATAAACAACGGTGTATGTAATTGATGATTTAACAGCAACAGAAGCACAATAATTAATGTATATAATGTTTAACGAAATTATTTTAAATTCGATACTTATAAGAATAAGAATTAATAATCCTTAACACGATATAAAAGAATGGAATTAAACGGAAAGAAAGTTTTGATAACGGGTGGTGCGGGATTTCTTGGCTCACATCTGTGTGACAGGTTTGTGAAAGAAGGATACCACGTGATAGCGATGGACAATCTAAGTACAGGATCGCTAAAGAACATAGAACATCTGTTTCCGTTAAAGAACTTTGAATTTTACTTTCATGACGTAACCAAGTTTGTACATATTCCGGGAAAGCTTGACTACATACTACATTTTGCTTCTCCAGCAAGTCCGATAGATTATTTAAAGATGCCGATACAGACTTTAAAGGTTGGTTCTTTAGGCACTCACAACCTTCTTGGTTTATCGAAAGAAAAATCTTCAAGATTTTTAATTGCATCCACATCGGAAATTTACGGCGACCCTGATGTTCATCCGCAGACAGAAGAATACTGGGGAAACGTAAATCCGATAGGTCCCCGTGGCGTGTATGACGAAGCAAAGAGATTTATGGAGGCTATAACAATGGCATACCATACTTTTCACGGGATCGACACAAGGATTGTCAGAATTTTCAATACATACGGTCCGAGAATGAGGCTTGATGACGGAAGAGCTTTGCCTGCGTTTATGAAACAGGCAATAGAAGGGCACGATATAACGGTATTCGGAGACGGAAGCCAGACAAGGTCTTTTTGTTATGTTTCTGATTTAGTGGAGGGGATTTACAGATTACTGTTAAGTGATTATGTGTATCCTGTTAACATAGGTAATCCGAACGAAATTACGATAAAACAATTTGCAGAAGAGATAATAAAACTTACGGGCACAAAACAAAAGATTGTGTATATGGATTTACCGACTGATGACCCCAAACAAAGACAACCTGACATTACAAAAGCAAAGGAAATACTTGGCTGGGAACCCAAGGTAGACAGGGCAGAAGGGCTGAAAATTACTTACGAACACTTCAGAAAAGTACTTAATAAATAAGAGAAAATGTAAAAAACCCTGTTCAGTAATACTGAACAGGGTTTTTCTTTAAAACATAATTTATTTTACCGGCTGTCTGCCAATACTATAATATATAAATCCTGCTTCCTTCATTTTTTCAGGTGAGAAAATATTTCTTCCGTCGAAAATAACAGGATTCTTAAGTTCTTTCTTAACTGCATCAAGGTCAGGATTTCTGAATTCATTCCATTCGGTCATAATCAAAAGTGCGTCTGCATTTTTTAGGGTTGCGTACTCGCTTTCTGCATAAACAATAGTATCTTTCAAATAAAACTTAGATGTTTCCATAGCCGCAGGGTCATAAGCAGAAACAGTAGCGCCTGCTTCGAGAAGCTTTTTAATAATAACAACAGAGGGAGCCTCCCTCATATCGTCTGTATTTGGCTTAAATGCAAGACCCCATACTGCAAAGTGTTTACCTTTGATATTACCGAAATGAGCGACTACTTTATTGTAAAGAACTGATTTCTGATTATGGTTTACTTTATCTACTACTGTAAGTATAGACATTTCAGAACCTTTATCAACAGAGGTTTTTATAAGTGCATTAACGTCTTTTGGAAAACAGGAACCACCATAACCGATTCCCGAAAACAAAAATCTTTTTCCAATACGGTTATCTGTTCCCATACCTCTCCTGACGAAGTCTATATCAGCACCAACGATTTCGCAGAAGTTTGCAAGTTCGTTCATATACGTAATGCGCATTGCAAGATAAGAATTTGCAGCATACTTTGTTACTTCAGAACTTGCAGTGTTCATTTCGATGATGGGATTTCCCTGCCTGACAAACGGTTCATATAGTTCCCGCATTATAGCAAGTGCTTTCTTGCTGTCCGAGCCGATAACTATTCTGTCGGGTTTCAGAAAATCTTCTACTGCAAAACCTTCTCTGAGAAATTCAGGATTAGAAACAATATCAAAATTTTCAAAGCCGCAGGATTTAACTTCTGCTTCAACTTTCTGGGCTGTTCCTACAGGTACGGTACTTTTATTTACGATAATTTTATAATCCTTAGTACCACTTTCACTTAGTATCTTACCAATATCTCCGGCGACACCCGTAACGTATTTCAAATCAGCTGAGCCGTCTTCTCCCTGAGGAGTAGGAAGGCAGAGAAAAATAATATCTGTGTTAAGTACTGCATCTTTCAGGTCGCCGGTGAACGAAAGCCTGTTCTTAGAAATATTCCGCTGAAAGATTGTATCGAGACCAGGTTCGTAAATAGTAACTTCGGCTTTCTTAAGTTTGGCAAGTTTTTCAGGACTGTTATCAACACAAATAACCTGGTTTCCCATTTCGGCAAAACAAGTACCCGAAACCAAACCTACATAGCCGGTACCAATGATTGAAATATTCAAAATGAATTCCTTAAAATAATTATTAATTAAAAATCTGAATAGATAAAATCTTTATCGATATCTTTAAAAGATTTTCCTTTCAGGTCTTTTTCAGAAATATTCAAAGCATCAACTTTCCAGTCGATGTTTAAGTCGGGATCGTTGAAGAGAATTGCCCTTTCATCCTGCTTACTGTAAAAAGCCGTACACTTGTAATGAAAAATAGCGGTATCGGACAATACAGAAAACCCGTGTGCAAAACCCGGTGGGATCCAGATCTGGTTATGATTATCTCCGGAAAGTTCGACTGCAACATGCTGTCCAAAAGTAGGAGAATCAAACCTTACATCAACGGCAACATCAAGAACTTTACCCGAAAGAACCTGACAAAGTTTCCCCTGAGCAAACTCACCGACCTGATAATGAAGACCTCGTATAGTACCTTTTTTAGAGAAAGAAATATTATCCTGAACAAAATCAAGAAAAAGACCTTCTTCAAGAAAATTCTTTTCACTGTAAGATTCGAAGAAGAAGCCCCTGTCGTCCGGAAAGACCTTTGGTTTCAGGACGAGGACACCATCTATTGCTGTTTTACTAAATTCCATTAATCTCTGTTAATCCTTTCGAGGTAATTTCTATAATCAGACTTAGGCATATTAGCGATTGTTTTTTCGAGTTCTTCGAAAGTGATAAAGCCCATATTATAAGCCACTTCCTCAATACAGGCAACCTTCAGTCCCTGTCTGTCTTCTATTACACCAAAGAAATTAGATGCCTGAAGCAGGGAAACAGGCGTTCCGGTATCGAGCCATGCGACACCTCTTCCTATTTTAGAGACTTTAAGTTTTTTCTTCTTAAGATATTCAACATTCACATCTGTAATTTCGAGTTCTCCACGCGGGGATGGTTTCAGATTCTTTGAAATATTAACAACATCGTTATTATAAACATATAACCCAGGAACAGCATAGTTTGATTTTGGCTGTTTAGGTTTTTCTTCAATGGAAAGAACATTTCCATCGTGATCAAATTCAACTATACCATATCTTTCCGGGTCTGTTACGCGATATCCGAAGATTGTAGCTCCTTCGTTATTTTTAATTCCATTATACAAAAAATCAAGCTTGCCATAAAAAATATTATCTCCGAGGATTAAAGTAACACTATCATTACCGATAAACGAATCACCAAGTATGAAAGATTCAGCAATTCCATTAGGGGCTGCCTGAACAGCATACTGAATGTTCATTCCGATATGACTGCCGTCTTTAAACAATTTTTGATAATGCGGAATGGTTTCGGCGTTTGATATTATCAATACATCCTTGATACCACCAAGCATTAATATTGAAAGCGGATAATAAATAAGAGGCTTATCATAAATAAGCGTAAGTTGTTTGCTGTAAATACTGGAAACGGGATACATTCTTGTCCCCGAACCACCTGCTAAAATAATACCTTTCATAACTGATTTTGTTTAATTACCCATTTAAAAACACAAGAAAGACGGCTTTAAAATGACCAGTAAAGATAACTTTTATAAGACTTGAATTCAGTATATTTTGCGGGTAGATAATAATTAGCTGAATACCTGATATTTGCAGAAAATGCCCGTTTATGTGTTAATTCCTGTTTACTTTTGCATTGAATTTATGCCTAAATGATAGCGAAATTATATAAGATCTATTTTCAAACACAAATATTTAAGTTATGAAAAAACTCATATTACTTTCTTTAAACTTTATATTATTCTATTGTATTTGTTCCGGTGTACTTTATTCTCAACCATTAAACAATTGTTTACCGGATGTTATGAATAAAGTGAACATCACAGATGCATTTACAAAACATCAGCAGTCTTTATACAAAGAATCTGATTCACTTGTTCTTTTTACAGGATTTCCTTTTTTAATTTCCGGAAATACATTTGAAGGAGGAATCTTCTGTAATATGGATAATGACCCGGAGCTTGAAATAGTATTCAACATAGGTTACACTGTTCAGGCGTTAAACATGAACGGAACATCTGTTGCAGGCTGGCCGAAGACAGTGTCATCGTATGCACTGGAAGGTGCTCCCGCCTTTGGAGATATTGATGGTGATGGTTTTGGAGAAATAGTTGTAACAAACCACGGTCTGACTTCGGGTGGTTATATTTATGCTTACAAAAGAGACGGAACACTGTTAACGGGCTTTCCTATAAATCATGGATACAGTGCGAGAACCCCTGTTCTTGGTGATATAAATTCTGACGGGAAACTGGATATAATAGTGAACAAACGCATTTATCCTACAGGACAGGTTTATGTTTACAAATATGACGCAATTGTTCTTCCGGGATGGCCGAAAAATATGGGTCATGTTCCCGGTTCAAGTGCTGCGGTTGGAGATATAAACGGCGACAACAGCCCGGAGATTGTTATGGAATCTTATAATGCCTTGTATGCCTGGACAGCAAACGGAGACTCAATTCCGGGGTTTCCTTTCTATATGCCGAACGGAGATGTTAACTCATACTCTTCGCCGGTATTAGCAGACGTTGACAATGATAATATCAGAGAAATAATTTTTGGTACACATGCTTCGGCAGGAGGGGGATATGTTTATATATTAAAGAATAACGGATCGGTGCTTTCGGGATGGCCAAAAACAACTTCCAACTGGGTATATGGTCCGCCATCAGTTGGATATATTAACAATGATAATATAATTGATATATCTGTCGGCGATCAGGTACTTTCGGGTGTACCCTCAGATTTTGTATATGCATGGGACAAGAACGGAACAGCGTTGACAGGGTTTCCTATAGGGCCTGTAAACGCAGTGAACTCCCAAATTGTACTTGCAGATATTGACGGTGATAATAATTCAGAGCTCATATTTGATGATAACACACAAACAGCAAACATTGGACAGTATCTTGTTTACAATCACGACGGAACTTTCAACCGAAATATAACAACAAGCGGAACTACTTTTTTTACGACTCCTTGTATAACGGATATTGACAGAAACGGAATACTGGATGTAATTGGTGCCGGTGTGCTGGGAACTGCACCTTCGCAACAGACGAATGTATACCTATGGAATTCCGGGGTTTCTTATTCAGCTTTAAAAACACAAACACCAATGTGGCAGTACAACTCCAGACACAACGGGGTTTATAATAATGGTGATCTGGTAAAAGTGACAGAGAGCACTACCGGAATACCGAAAGAATACAGTTTATCTCAGAACTATCCTAATCCGTTTAACCCAACTACAAAGATTTTTTATAGTATAGCTAAAGCCGGACATATTAAAATATCCCTGTTCAATGTACTGGGAAAAGAAGTTGTGAAAATGGTGGAAGGGACGAAACAGGCGGGTACGTATGAATATACATTAAATGCAGAAATGCTAAACACGGGAGTTTATTTTTATAAAATGGAGACAGACGGATTTACATCAACAAAGAAAATGTTATTACTTAAATAGTTTTAAATAGCTATTTTTAAGTCCAAAAAAATTATCATCAAATGATAATGTTTTTCTGTTAAGGGTGGCTATATTTGTAACAAACGAATTTAAAAACTTAAAATTATAACAATGGCAGATGACAAAGTAATGAGGATAAAATCGCTTGACATGGCGATAGAACAAATAGAAAAAGACCACGGCAAGGGTTCTATAATGAAGCTAGGCGACAAACCCGCTGCAAAGATTGAGGCAATATCAACTGGTTCAATCTCGCTTGACGCTGCACTGGGAATAGGCGGAGTACCACGCGGCAGAATAATGGAAATATACGGACCTGAATCGTCAGGTAAAACCACAGTTTGTCTCCACATAATTGCTGAGGCACAAAAAACCGGAGGGCTTGCAGCTTTTATTGATACAGAGCATGCACTCGACACAAGCTACGCACAGAAACTCGGAGTTGATATAGGCAATTTACTTGTTTCGCAACCGGAATACGGCGAACAGGCACTCGAAATCTGTGAAACTCTTGTGAGAAGTAATGCTCTTGACGTGATAGTAGTTGACTCAGTTGCAGCATTAACACCAAGGGCAGAAATTGAGGGAGAAATGGGAGATGCCGTTATGGGAATGCAGGCAAGGCTTATGTCGCAGGCACTCAGAAAATTAACGGCAGCTGTTTCAAAATCAAATGTAGTACTTATTTTTACAAACCAACTGAGAGATAAGATTGGTGTTATGTTTGGAAGCCCAGAAACGACAACCGGTGGAAAGGCACTAAAGTTCTATGCATCATTAAGAATGGACATCAGAAGAATAGCCGCTATTAAAGATGGTACGGACGTGATTGGAAACAGGACAAAGGTGAAGATAGTAAAGAATAAAGTTGCACCGCCATTTAAAGAGGTGGAATTTGATATTATTTATAATGAAGGAATTTCCAAGACAGGTGATTTAATAGACATAGCGGTAAACAAGGAAGTTATAAAGAAAGGCGGCGCCTGGTTTACCTACGGAGAAAACAGGGTACAGGGCAGAGACGGACTAAAGAAACTTCTTATGGATGAGCCGGCAATGTATGATAAATTACTCGCAGAAGTGAAAACTCTTCTGGGAATCGGCAATGGTGAAGCCGCAGCAGAAACAAACGGAAAAGAAGAAACAGTAAAAGACAAGAAGAAATAGTTTTAAACAGACTATAAATCCTCAAGCTCTTTCAACATGAAAGAGCTTGAGCTATTTTAAAACCAAACTTAAATACGGTTTGATAATAACCTCTATAGAAGAGCAAAAGAAAAAAGGCCGCTATAATATATTTTTAGACGGCGTTTATGCATTTGGCTTGTACAGGGAGAGCATATATCATTTCGGATTACGGGTTAAAGATTCAATAGACGAAAAACAGGCAGAGGAGTTTAAGAGTTATGATGAAATTAACTTCGGCAAAAAGGTTGCATACAGATTTCTTAATTTCAAACCAAGAAGCGAGAAAGAAGTAAGGGGTAAATTAAAAAGCCACAAACTTTCTGAGGCTTCTATAGATACGATTATAGAATCTTTAAAAGAATTTAAGTTTATAAACGACGAACAATATGCAAAGATGTTCGTAGAGAGCAAAGTAAGCCTGAAACCGGAAGGCAAAAGAAGTTTAAAGATAAAACTTGCACAGAAAGGAATAGGCAAAGAAACATCCGAAAAGACAGTTGACGAAAATTACTCCGATGAAACCGAATTTCAAAAAGCACAGGAACTTTACACAAAGTACAAAAAGAAAGCGAAAGGAAAGACTTCTCTTGAAATAAAACAAAAATGTTACAGACACCTTCTATCCAAAGGGTTTTCCTTTGAACTTATCAACAGAGTTTTAAAAATAGAAGATACGGGCAGTTTATAAGTTTTATACAACTCAAATCACTTTAACAATCGGTGCTTTTTAATTACATTATTCAAAATTAAAAACTATGAAAAACATTTTTACTCTATCATTATTGTTAACAATTATACTGTTAACAGCAAACACATCTATCTCTCAAAATATAAGGTTTTCAAAGCCACACGATTTTGACAGAGGTAATGTTATAATTTCAAACATTCCCGAATCCCCAAGAGACGGGTATTCTCAGTTACCTTATCCATACGTGAATTATAACTTATCGCGCGATAGTTTTCCACAGAATGAGCCATCAGTTAAGTTTAATGCCAAATACCCGAACAAAGTACTTGCTGCCTGGAGAGACTTCAGAACGGGTGTGTCGCCTGCTTTAAGACGAATAGGTTATACATATTCTACAGACGGCGGAACGACCTGGTCTCCCAGTCAGTTAATACCCGCGCTGGACCCAAATCATCCTCTGGCAAGTGACCCTGTTGTGGTATCAGACACCAATGGTAATTTTTACGTTGCGACAGTTTCTTTGACATCTGCAGGAGCACTGGATTTAGTTGTTTTTAAATCTACTGACGGAGGTGCAACGTTTGGCACTTACTATTTTGTTCAGGGCGGCGGTGCAAACGACGAGGATAAGGAATGGATGATCTGCGACCTTACAAAAGGAAGCAGTCCCTACAAAAATAATTTATACATAAGCTGGACAAGGTTTGGTACGCCTCCAGGAATACTTTGTACAAAATCCACAAACGGTGGAGTTAACTGGTCATCTCCGGTACAAGTAAGCAGCGGCGGAGGTGTACAGGGCTCTGATCCTGCCATAGGACCTAACGGAGAAGTTTATGTGGTATGGGTAGGCGGAACAGCTACTCAGGACATAATTTATTTTAACAAATCCACGAATGGGGGAGCGTCTTTCGGAACCGAAGCAAACATCGCACAAGGTCTTTCTCCCAATATAACGATCTCAAGCAGCGGAGTTACTTTTCCGTCTATAGACTGCGACTTATCGGGCGGACCAAGAAATGGTTATTTGTATACGGTATGGTGCGATGCAAGAAACGGCGACCCTGACATATTTTTAATCAGGTCAACTAACGGAGGAAATAACTGGTCAACTCCCGTGAGAGTTAATGATGATGCGGTAGGCAACGGAAAACTACAATGCTGGCCATGGATCTCAGTTAACGAGCAGGGAAACATTGCCATACTTTATTATGATTCAAGAAATTCAACAAGTACAAACATAATCGATGCCTGGCTTGCACGTTCCACTGACGGCGGTCTTACCTTTATTAATGAAAGATTAAGCTCTACTAATTTCACTGCTTCGTCTCCTAATTCTGATGTAAGGTTTGGTGATTACATTAATGTGGATTATTCAGGAAGCAGGGTTGCAACGGTCTGGACTGACCAGAGAGCCGGGGGCAGTAATCAGGAAATCTATACTGCGGTAATTGACTTATCCGTAGGAATAAATCCCATATCGACTAAGACGCCTGAGAATTATAGTTTGTCACAAAATTATCCAAACCCGTTTAATCCTGTTACAAAGATAAAGTTTGATATTAAAAAATCGGGGTTTGTAAAACTGATGGTATATGATTCAAGAGGGTCGCTGATTTCCGAATTAGTAAATGGCAATTATAACGCCGGGACTTATGAAGTCACTTTTGATGCAAGCAAACTTTCAAGCGGGGTTTACTTTTACAAACTGCAAACCGGAGGGTTTGAAAGCATTAAGAAAATGATGTTAATAAAATAAAGTGTATTATGGATTTAATGAAAAGGCTTTCATTTAAGTGAAAGCCTTTTTGTTTATCTGATATTAAAATATTCAAAAACAGAATTCAGGTTATCTCCAAACTTTGTGAAACTATGACCCGATTCTTTTTCCAGTATTAATTTACCGTAGTTTTTACCAAAGTAATTCAGCGCTCTTCTGTAATCGAGCAAATCATCGTCTTCGGCAAGCATAAGAAGAAGTTTCTCTTTAGAATAGCTGCTAAAATCTATTTCCGCAGACATTTCTTTTAGCTGATTAACGTACTCTTCTTTAAATTCGAAATCTTCACCTGTCTGATAATTTTTATTCCACCCAATAACATCTCTTAAATCTATATAAGCTTCAACGGCAGGATTAATCAGAACAATATTTGTGTTATACTTAACACCTGCCCACATTGCATAATAACCACCAAGGCTGCTGCCAAAAACAGTAGATTTATTGTCAGCAGATTTTAAAATATCTTCTATCAGTTTAATTGCTTTTACCGGTTCGACGGGCAAGTCCGGTGAAATAAACTCCTGATTAATTTGATTCTTTAAACAAAACTGTCTCAGAGCTTCTGCCTTTGTTGCATTTCCCGCACTTGCAAACCCATGAAGGAATAAAATCATAAATTAATATTTAATTAAACAACATAACTTAACAAAAAGGATTTTGTTTAGAAGTGCAATAAATGTAAAGCAATTTTCAAGAATATTATTGGAAAGATAAAGTACGGGGAAAGCTGTCTGATTAGCCGTTTTTAATGAAAAATTGCCAGAAACGCAGAATATTTACAAATTTTCCCCTGTAATCTGATGTTTATAATGCGTAATTTTGTTAATACTTTTCAAAAAAATTAAATAGGACTTACTTTTATGCCTACAAAATATGTTTATTATTTCGGCGGAAAAAAAGCTGACGGTAAAGCAAATATGAAAACTTTACTCGGAGGAAAAGGTGCTAACCTTGCAGAAATGGTTAATATTGGATTACCGGTTCCCGCAGGTTTCACAATCTCCACCGAAGTTTGTACTGCTTATTACAAAAATAAGAAGAAATATCCAAAAGAATTAAAAGAACAGGTTTTAAAAGCACTCGCAAAAACTGAAAAAGAAATGGGTGCTGTATTCGGAGACAAGGATAATCCGTTACTCGTTTCTGTTCGTTCAGGTGCAAGAAGTTCAATGCCGGGAATGATGGAGACAGTGTTGAACGTAGGACTTAATGATATCACACGCGAAGGTTTGATAAATAAAACAGGAAATGCAAGGTTTGTTTACGATTCACAACGCAGACTTATTCAGATGTATTCAGACGTGGTTATGGAAAAGGCCGCAGGTATTGAACCAGCAGAAGGACAGGGTGTTCGCCAGCAGCTCGAAAAAGAACTGCATAGAATGAAAGAATCAAAAGGCTATAAGCTCGATACAGACCTTTCAGCAGAAGACCTTAAAGAACTTGTTGTTATTTATAAGAATAAAGTTCTTGAAGTTCTTGGAAGACCTTTCCCTGAAGATGCTATGGAACAACTGTGGGGTGCAGTCGGTGCAGTCTTTTCAAGCTGGAATGGCAAGAGAGCAATCTCATACAGAAGAATTGAAGGTATTCCCGATGAATGGGGTACAGCTGTAAACGTTCAGTCAATGGTATTCGGAAATATGGGTGATTCATCTGCAACAGGCGTAGCATTTACACGTAATCCTGCAACGGGTGAAAATTATTTTTACGGTGAATGGCTTGTCAATGCTCAGGGCGAAGACGTTGTAGCGGGTATCAGAACACCAAACCCAATCAACATTGTAGGTAAGAACGAACACAATATGCATCTTGATTCACTCGAAGAAGCAATGCCCGAGGTTTACAAGAAGCTTCATAAAATAGAACTTAATCTTGAAAAGCACTATAACGATATGCTCGACCTGGAATTTACTATTCAGGAAGGAACTCTTTATATGCTTCAGTGCCGTGTAGGTAAAAGAAACGGTGCAGCAGCTGTAAAGATGGCAGCAGATATGTACAAAGAAAAGCTTATAAACGCTGAAGAAGCAGTTATGAGAGTTAAACCGGAACAGCTTGATGAACTTTTACATCCGGTACTTCTTCCTGCAGCAGAAAAAGCAGCTACGCTTCTCACAAAAGGACTCCCGGCGGGACCGGGCGGTGCAACAGGACAGGTGGTGTTTACTGCAAACGATGCTGTTGAATGGCACAAGCAGGGAAAGAAAGTAATACTCGTCCGCGAAGAAACAAATCCGGAAGATATAGAAGGTATGCGTGCAGCAGAAGCAATCCTTACAGCACGCGGCGGTATGACTTCACACGCAGCACTTGTAGCACGCGGCTGGGGAAAATGCTGTATCGTAGGTGCAGGTGAAATCGAAGTAAAGCTTCACGATAAGTTTTTTAAAGCAGGCGAAAACATTATCCGCGAAGGAGACTGGATTTCGCTTAATGGTACAAAGGGTGCAGTGTATGCAGGACAACTCGAAATGATGGATGTGGATGTAGAAAACGAAAACTTCTCGAACTTCATGAAAATCTGCGACAAGGTTCGCGTTATGAAAGTCCGTACAAATGCAGATACTCCTGAAGATGCAGCAAAGGCAAGAAGTTTCGGAGCAGAAGGTATCGGTCTCTTCCGTACGGAGCATATGTTTTACGGAAAGAATTCTGAAGAGCCTCTTTTCCTTCTCAGAAAAATGATTATGTCAAGCACAGAAGCAGAAAGAAAATCTGCACTTGAAGAACTCTTCCCGTACATTAAGAAAGACATGAAAGGTACAATAGAAGCAATGGACGGATTCCCTGTAACAATAAGGACTCTCGATCCACCGCTTCATGAATTCGTTCCTAACAATGAAGACGAAAGAAATAAACTTGCAGAAAGCCTTGGAATAACAATCGAACAATTCAACCAGAGAGCAGATGCACTGCACGAAAACAATCCAATGCTCGGACATCGCGGCGTAAGACTTGGAATCACTTATCCGGAAATTACAGAGGTCCAAATTCGCGCTATCTACGAAGCAACAGCAGAACTTATAAAGGAAGGCAAGAAACCTCTTCCTGAAATTATGATACCTGTTACTTCAACATCGCGTGAGCTGAAACACCAGTATACTATAATTGAAAAGGTATACAAAGAAGTATGTGAAAAATTCGGGCTCAAGAGTTTTAAACGCATGACCGGAACAATGATTGAAATTCCACGCGCAGCTCTCGTTGCTGACTACATAGCAAAGTATGCACAATTTTTCTCATTCGGTACAAATGACCTTACTCAGATGACATTCGGTTATTCACGCGACGATATCGGAGGATTCCTACCGGACTATCTGAAACAGAGAATACTGCCGCATGACCCGTTTGAAGTCATTGACAGATTTGGTGTGGGTGAATTAATGAAGACAGCAGTTAGATTAGGCAAAGCCACAAGACCAGACATAAAACTCGGAATCTGCGGAGAGCACGGCGGAGAACCGAACTCAGTTGAATTCTGTCATTTACTCGGACTTGCTTACGTAAGCTGTTCACCATTCAGAGTACCTATCGCAAGACTTGCAGCAGCAAGAGCATCGGTAGAATATAAACACGGTGAAATCTTCGGTGGTAAAAAAGAGCAAAAGAAGGCTGTAAAAAAAGCCAAGAAGACAGTTAAGAAAGCCAAGAAGAAATAATTAACTTCTAATCATATATTACCAAAAGGCGGGCTATCCCGCCTTTTGTGTTTATTTAAGAAATATTACAATTTTATCAAACATTTTACTTATTACTTTTGTTATAAAATACAAATAAATCAAACATGGAAGAAAAGACTTTTAACAAAAGAAACCTGATTATAATTATTGCCGGCATTATATTATTTTTTGCGGCATTTATTTATTCCTACAATGTATATAAGTCAGAAGGAGAAAAGCGCTCGGTATTCGTAGAGAAAACACCCGAAGGCAAAACAGACTTCATTGAAATAATGGCATATATTGTTTCAATAGATCCTATAAAAGGAGACATGACAGTAAGGCTCGATTTTCAGCCAAAGGGATCGCTGGCAGATGAGAAAGGTGTTCTTAACCAGGAAGTTGATTTATTTGTAAATTCTATAACAGGCAAACAGGAGCATACTTTTCCGAAGGGTAAAATTATTAATGCTATAGATGCAACTCTGAATTTATATGACGGACTTGTAACAGACTATCCTTTTGATAAGCACAAAGCAGATTTAACCGTTGTCACTACTTCAAAGCAAAAGCATTTAAAAACCGAAAACACCTCTGAAGGAGAAGAAGAGACAGGTATAGACAACACTATTAATTTCGCAGGCTCGGTTACAGGTTACAAAATTGATGCAAATCTGGAAAACAATAATCCAGACTACTTTACAGAACTTAACATAATCATTGAAAGAGCAGGATCTGCAAAGTTCTTTTCTGTACTGGTAATGATAATAATGTGGGTTCTGATATTAATGTTGTTACTTTTAATATTTGATATAGTTGTAAGAGGAAGAAAAATAGAAATTGCAATGTTTACTTTTGCATCAGCAATGCTTTTTGCTTTTCCTGCTTTCAGGAATATGATGCCACTTTCGCCGCCCATAGGTGCATTTCCGGATTATATAGCATTCTTCTGGGCTGAGGGTATGGCGGCTGTTACACTGGTAGTTTTAATATCAACCTGGTTTGCAAGAAAAGCTTAATTAAACAAGAATATTAATTTGTAATACCGTAATACCAGTAATCACAAATCGGTCAGATTAATCTTTGGTAGTAAACTTATTAAGGTTTCTTTGCCACCCGGCATATTTTGTACGTTTTACCGGTGAATCGACAAACAAAGTGTCGAACTTTTCTTTGCTTAAACTTTTCAGTTCATCGGCGGTTTTTCCGAACACTTCTTTCATTGGATAAAAATTATTATCGTCGGTAAAGTGTTTTCTTTTGTTAAACGGACAAACATCCTGGCATATATCACATCCAAATATCCAGCCTGATAAATCAATGTATGAAGGTATTTCGTTCTTATTTTCTATTGTATGGTAAGAGATACACAAATTCGAATCAACTTTATAATCATCATAGATAGCACCGGTTGGGCAAGCATCAATACATATTTTGCAGGATTCACATAAATTATCAACGGGATTATCATAGTTCAGTTCCTTATTAATCAGTATTTCGCACAAAAAGAAGAAACTTCCTCTTTCCTCATTTATTACATTACCGTGTTTTCCAAGCCAGCCAATTCCTGATTTAACGGCCCAAACTTTTTCCATAACGGGTCCATCATCAACATAATACTTCGTCTCTGCATCACCACAAATTGATTTAATTTTGTTACAAATAATCTCAAGCTTGCTTTTCAAAACCTTATGATAATCTGTTTTACCCCAGGCATATCTTGAAATTTTAGGTAAAGATTCATCGTGAAGAAATGGTGTATCATACATATAGGCAAGCGATATTACGGATTTTACACCACTTAGGATTAACGAAATGTCTTCCCTTTTCTCTTCGTTTCTGGAAATCCAGTTCATATCCGCATTTCGGCCTTCTGAAATCCAGTTATTTAAATGAGTAACTTCATTCGTTAATTTTTCATATTTAGAAAAACCTGTTTTGAAGAAACCCTCTGCCAGACAAAACTCTTTAATCTTATCGGAAAGTTCGTTTGACATTTAGAAATCGAAATCAAATGTTTTGCTATCGGGTTTTTCCACATAAACTTCGCCATCTTCAATTTTAACCTCAAAGGTAGATAAAGTACAACCTACATCACCGGTCTGCTTTCCGGTCTTTAAAGAGAATTTAAAGAAATGTATGGGACATAGAACATGTTCGTCTTCTATATAACCAAGATGCATTTTAGGAATATGGTTATGCGGGCATACATTATCAACTGCATAGATATTTCCATCTACTTTAAAAAGTGCAATTTCGGTAACATCATCAAATTTAAATCGTAAGCCTTTTCTTTCCTCAATTTCCTCAATCTTACATACCTTTTGAAATTCTTTGCTCATAAGGCAGATTCAAACTCTTTGATTACCTGATCAATATTCCTGGCACCATTGAAAAAGGAAAGAATTTTTGTAAGCACTTCATCAACTATTGCATCCGGACAAGATGCCCCGCTTGTCAGTATAATCCTGACTTTATCCTTTTCCGGTAAAAAATCAGAAGTGGTATGCTCAACTCCTTCGCTGAATTTATAATGACGAATAATGTTTTTACTTTCAATCTTCCGGGAACCGGATATGAAATATGTCGGAAGTTTATCTTCGCATAATTCTACGATATGTGATGTATTAGAACTGTTATACCCTCCAACGACAATAGCTAAATCTGCTTTATATTCAAGTAAAGATAAAGTTGCCCTTTGATTGTCGTGAGTCGCATAGCAGAGAGTATCTCTGGTATCAGCAAAGTGTTCCTTAATATTTTCTTCACCGAATTTTTCAATCATAATGCTTTTCAGATAATCAGCAATTGCCTGAGTTTCTGTCGCAAGCATTGTTGTTTGATTTACAACTCCAATTTTACTTAAATGCTTTTTGGGGTCAAAATTTGGAGATATCTTATCTTTAAAATACAAATAAAAATCATCTTCGCTGGAATTACCGGTTATATAGCTGCCAAGTAATTTTGCTTCGTCAATATTCCTGACAATCATAGTGGGTGCATCTTCTTTACTGTGTGAGAAGGTTGCCCTTGTCTCTTCATGTTTTTGCTTACCATGAACAATAACGGTGAAGTCACTTTTCCCCAATGTGGCTGCCCTATTCCAGACTTTTTCAACAAACGGACAAGTAGTGTCATATTTAATTGCTTCTATCCCAATATCGTAAAGCTGTTTTTGAATTTCAACGGTTGTACCAAATGCCGGTATAATAACTATATCCTGAGGTTTCAGCTCATCCCATTTTATCAGTTGTTTTCCGTTTGTATCGCTTATAAATCTTACTCCCCTGCTTATTAAATCACTGTTCACTTCCGGATTATGTATCATTTCGCTCAGAAGAAATATACGTTTATCCGGATTCTCTTCAATTGCTTTATAAGAAATTTCTATAGCATTTTCTACTCCGTAACAGAACCCGAAATGTCTGGCTATTAGAAATTCAACAGGACCAAAGTCCAGAGAAGTTGGCGAGTAATCTTTTTTTCTCGGGTCTTTTATTTCGCGAAGTTTTTTAATCTTCGTGATTAAAGAACTTCTATAGAATACAGGGATTTCAAACTTTTTCATGTCTCAAATTAATAGTTTATTCAAAAGCAGAAAAACCTGTTACATCTTCGCCAAGAATCAGAGTATGCATTTCGTGTGTACCTTCATATGTTTTAACGGATTCGATATTATTCAAATGTCTCATTATCGGGTATTCATCCAGAATACCATTTGCACCGAGCATTTCACGCGCCATTGAGGCAACCGTTTTAGCCAGTTCGCAATTATTTCTTTTTGCCATTGATACCTGTTGGGGCCTCATTGTGCCATTATCTTTCATTTGTGCAAGTCTATAATCAAGCAATTGTGCTTTAGTAATTTCGGTTAACATAAAAGCAAGTTTTTCCTGCGTAATCTGGAATGCTGCAAGAGGTTTACCGAATTGAACTCTTGATTTTGTATATTCGAGAACAGTATTATAACAATGCATTGCCATTCCTATGACACCCCATGCAATACCATATCTTGCCTGCGTAAGGCATGATAAAGGAGATTTTAATCCTCCGCTGTTTGGAAGAATATTCTCAGCAGGTATCAGGCAATCCTCGAAAACCAGTTCAGAGGTTACCGATGCCCGCAAGGAAAGTTTACCTTTTGTTTCCGGAGCTGTGAATCCCTTTGTTCCTTTTTCTACAAGAAAACCTTTTACCTTACCGTCAAGCTTTGCCCATACGACTGCAACATCTGCAATAGTTCCATTAGTAATCCACATTTTAGCACCGTTAAGCAAATAACCGTCTGATACTTTTTCTGCCTTCGTTATCATACCACCCGGATTACTGCCAAAATCAGGTTCCGTTAAACCAAAACAACCAATCTTTTCAGCAGCAGCTAATTTTGGAAGCCAGAATCTCTTTTGCTCCTCACTGCCATAAGTATAAATTGGATACATAACAAGAGCAGACTGAACTGATGCAAAACTTCTAACACCGCTGTCTCCCCTTTCAAGTTCCTGCATAATTAATCCATATGCAATGTTGTTAATTCCCATCCCTCCATATTCCACAGGAAGAGTTGGACCAAACAATCCAAGCTCACCCATTTTAGGTATAAGGTGCATTGGAAACTTCATATCCTGATTATATTTTTCTATAATAGGAATTACTTCGTTGTCAACAAAATCCCTGACGGTATCTCTTATTGCTCTCTCATCTTCTGTGTACAGATCATCAAGATTATAATAATCTACATTTTTGTATTCTGATTTACTCATAACTGTTAATTTTTCTTTTCTAAAAACTCTTTATTCTTTTTATTAGTAACAATTTTCACTTTAATACTATTCTTTAAATATTTCACCTCTTTAACTTCTGCTTTTTTGTAAATGTCATTTAAACCCTTGTAATCATCATGTTTTAGTTTAATGACAGTTTCCTGAACATCTTTTGTTATCAGATTTCTTAAGTTAAGCATCAGCGATTGCAAATTTAATCCCTTTCTTGCGGAAATAAACACTGCGTTTGAATGATTCTTACTCAATCCGATAAGAATTTCTTTGTTTTCAACGGCATCTACTTTATTAAAAACTTCCAGAATTAATTTCTTTTTAGCTCCTATTTCATCAAGTGTTTTCTTTACAACCTCAATTTGTTCTTCGAAATTTGGGTTTGACACATCAATCACATGAAGCAATACATCGGACTCTATAACTTCTGATAATGTCGACTTAAAAGACTCTATTAAATTGTGAGGAAGATTTTTAATAAAACCGACCGTATCAGATATAAGTACTTTCTTTGGAAACTTAGATATTACATCTACTGCTTCTTTAGTTTTCAATTTCATTACCCGTGTTGAAGTATCAAGAGTAGCAAACAATTTGTTTTCAACATAAACGTCAGAATCCGTAAGAAGATTCAGCAAAGTAGATTTGCCAACATTTGTATAACCAACAAGCGAAAGCCTGATGAAATTTCTTCTCTCGAAAGACTGGGTTTGCCGCTGAATAATAATCTTATCAAGTTTTTCTTTCAAAACAGAAATCCTCTTTTTTATTAATCTCCGGTCTGTTTCAATTTGAGTTTCTCCGGGACCTTTGGTACCAATACCTCCATATTGTTTGGACAAATGGGTCCATTGTCTTGTAAGTCGAGGAAGAGAATATTCGAGCTGGGCAAGTTCAACCTGCAGTTTAGCCTGTGCCGTCTTTGCGTTTTTTGCAAATATATCCAGAATCAGGCTTGACTTGTCAAGAATTTTACATTTAATTTCTTTCTCAAGGTTTCTTAGATGTGTATACGTTAATTCATTTTCATAAATTACAAGTGACACTTTGTATTCATTTACGTATTCAGCAATCTCTTCAACTTTTCCCTTACCAATCATAAACCGCGAATCATAATTATCATTAAACTGGTAATATTCCTTCACGACTTCAGCGCCTGCTGTTTCGGCAAGTGAGCGTAATTCTTCAAGTGCCAGAACGTGACTGTATGAATTCTTTCCATCTTTAACACCAAAATAAACAAGAACTGTCTTTTCGGTTGTTGTTTTTGTGTCTATCAATAAAATTAAATATGCTTTAAGTAAATTATTAAATATGTTTATTATATAAAAGATATTACTGATTTAAAGATAACCGAAGGTAAATTTAACTATTGAAACGTATAATTTTTATTAACGTTTTAATAGTTTATTGATACATTATACCCAAAGGATTCCTCGAAAAGTTCTTTTCTCGAATTAGCTCCCCAAACTTCAAGTGCCGGATCTTTATCTTTATCATAAATTATTTTAAGATTATACATTTTATCATTTAAGTTAATATCAATATCTTTTATAACCGAATTATGTCCTCTGTCAAGCCCGTCTGCTATTCTTAAAATACCCGCAAGCATTTTAACCTTACTTTTATTAAGAGATGATAGTTTGTTAAACTCAAGATGCTTAACCTTTGGGTGAGATTTCCTGTGGTACCTTGCAACATTAGCTATCATTTCTAATTCATCGTTGTTAAATCCCAACAATTCTGAATTTCTTATCAGATAATAAGAATGCCGATGGTGCTGAGCGTGCGAAATGCTGTGGCCGATATCGTGCAGAATTGTTGCGGCTTCAAGTATCTCCCTGTCTTTTTCGTCAAGACCGAATTTTTCTTTTAAAGAATCAAAAATTTTATTAGCAATATCAAGTACTTTTACAGTATGGGTTTCGTCATATCCACAATGACGGGCAAGATTTATTACACTTCTGTAACGGATGTTCTTCATATCACCTTTCAAAAGTGTATTATGCTCTTTGTCTATAGTATCAAAAATTATACCTTCTCTTAACGCATAACCAGAAAGAGTAATATCTTTTATACTTAATTCTTTCACAATCTGTTCAAGAATAATAGCTCCGGCAGTAATAATATCAGCTCTTTGTGAATCTACGCCATTCAGTTGTTTTATTCTTTGAGTATTTTCGGCAGATAAAATTTCTTTTGCGACACCATACAATTCGGTATCAGTAAATTTAAAATTATTAAAATTAAACCCTGATATTCCATCTATATTTTTCATTCCATATATCATAGTTCCGAGAGTTGTAATTGTTCCTGAGGTTCCAATTACAAAATCATATTTTTGTTCTTTAATCTGTCTTACAACAGGGTTTATAATACTCCTAACGTATAGTTTTGCGCTTACTATGTCTTCCGCTCTGAACTTACCACCGGAAAAGAATTTTTCAGTCAAACGAACAGCTCCGAGTTTAATACTGTTGGCAAAATGTACCTGTCCCATTTGACCGATAAGAAATTCAGTACTTCCACCTCCAATATCTATAAGCAGAATCCGGTTATCATAGACATTAACTGCCTGAAGAATCCCGAGATAGATTAGTCTTGCTTCCTCAACACCAGATACCACTTCAACTTTTATTCCAGTCCTTTCAGATACTTCGTTAATAAACTCAAGGCGGTTCAATGCTTCACGTACGGCGCTCGTGGCAACGGCTCTGATTTCCGCTTTGCCAGAATCACAAATAATTTTAAACCTTTTTAAAGTATCTACCGCTCTTTCCATAGCTTCGGGAGAAATATACTTCATATCAGAAGAACCTTTTCCGAGCCTAACAACTTCTTTATCTTTTGAAAGAATTTTAACGATACCTTTATCGTTCACAGTGGCAATCACAAGATGAAATGAATTTGTACCTATATCAATTGCAGCAAGAATTTTATTTCTCATTACAAAGAATGGTTTAAAATAGTTTTTGAATGTTCAAATACCTTCTCAACTGTCAAATCATTAATATCGTTGCCTGGTGACTGAATATAGCTTCCTTTCTCATTTACCGGTCCCCATTCATATCCGTTTGTGGGTCCGAAAAGCCCTATAACATTAGCATTAACATAAGATGCAACGTGCATAGTGCCGGTATCGTTTGTAATATACAATGTTGCTTTTTCGATTAAAGCACCAACTTTACGGATGGTAGTTTTTTCTATAACTTCGCAGGGAATATTTAATTGTGTTAATTCTTTTTTGATTAAATCAGTAATTTCTTTATCGATTGGTCCCGAAGTAAGACAAAGATAAGGGTTGTAAAACTTATGAAGCATAACCATAAGACTGATAAAGTTATCCGGGGACCAGCGATTTTGGGGTTTAGCAGCTCCTGGATGAAACATAAATACAGGTTTGGTTTTATCCGGAAATTTGGAATTATAAAACTGCCCGGCAAATTCTTTTTCCAGTTCTTCGAAATATATTCTTACTTTCTTCTTTTCGGATTCAGATAAGTCACAATTAATCAATCTGGATATATCAAGGTTTCTTTCGGTCTGGTGAAGTTTTTTCTCATCCCAGTAAAATTTATCTTTTACGTTAAGCAGGTTTGCAGATTTGTTTGCTTTTTTTCCAATGCATTCAACACCAACACGAATTTTTGAACCGGCAATATAATTAATAATATGAGATGTTCTGGATATTGATGCAGTTGAGGGTACAATTCCAATGTCGTATTTACGGGAATAAAGTCCATTGAAGAAAGAAAGAATGTGAAATATTGTCTGTTTGTTAAAGTTTATTACTTCGTTCAGATAAGGATTAGCTTTACTGTTTAAGATATCATAACTAACCGGTGATGCTATTAAAGTAATGTGGGCTTCAGGATATTTATTACGAACAGCTGCGAACATTGGAAGAGCGCAAAGCATATCCCCAAGCTGATGATGCTGTCTTACGATTAATATATTTTTAACCTTTTGGGTCTCATTATTAAAGTTCTTCGTATTTTGCATCCACGACCTTTTCTTTGTCTATTTGTGATTTTTTCTCAACATTCGTGTGAGAGTTCCTGATATTATCATTCTTTGTTTTTGCGGAGGAATAAATCCGCACAATATATTTAACAACAAAATAGATAATGTAGAACAAAAACAGGTATCCAAGGAAACGTACCATTATTTATTTGCGGCTTTCTTTATTGACGGGTTGAAATATTCAATGTTACCGTGTTCGGGTTTAAGTATTTCGGCGACTAATTCATCAAAATCATTTTTGTTATTCACAAAATCAATTTCGGTAGCATTCACAATCATCACCCGAGATGCTTTAAACCGGAAGAAGAAATAGTTGTATGCTTCATTAAGGTCTGATATGTATGTTTCACTCATCTGTTTCTCGGCAGGTCTTCCGCGTTTATTAATGTTTGCCATTAACCTTTCAACTGTTGACTGAAGATAAATCACGAGGTCCGGCGTTTGCAGGTTCCTTTCAATAAATGAAACCATCTTTTCGTAAAGCTCAAGTTCGTCATCTGCAAGATTGAGGTAAGCGAATATTTTATCTTTTTCAAAAATATAGTCTGAGATGATATAGTTATGAAACAAATCGTCCTGGCGGAGTTCGAGTAATTGCTTGTAACGCGACATCAGGAAATACATTTGTGTGTGCAAAGCATATCTTCTTGGGTTCTTGTAAAACTTTTCAAGAAACGGATTATCTTCAAAACTTTCCAGAACAAGTTTCGCACTCAACTTTTCGGAAATCATTTTTGCCAGCGATGTTTTCCCGGCACCTATAACTCCTTCAATTGCTATGTATTTAATTTGTGACAAATATATCTATCTTTGCTTATATAGTTTAACTTCTGAATTATCTTTTGTTTCGTTTAGTAATTGTTCCATTGATTTATTTAAAACCGGATGAATAAAATCTTTTGCTATTTCACACATTGGAACCAGTACAAATTTTCTGTTCTGAACTTCTCTGTGCGGGATACTGAATCTTTCGTTCGAAACGACTTCAGTATCATAAAACAAAATATCCACATCTATTTCTCTTTCATGCCATTTTTCACTTTGTGTTCTTCCTGTCTTTACCTCAATATCTTTTACAAAATTCAGTAAGTCTTCGGGAAGAAAAGAAGATTCCAGCATAATAACCTGGTTACAGAAAGCAATTTGGTTTCTGATTCCCCAGGGTTCCGTTTCGTATATCAATGAACTTTTTACTATTTTTACATCACTGCAACTTCTTATCAAAGAAGTTGCAGTATTTATGTGTCCTACTCTATCGTCAATGTTTGAGCCTAAGCCGAGGAATATGTTTGTTCTCAATTCCTGACTAACTCATTAATTACTTCAACCGAATCTATAATTCCAAGAGGTGCATTCGGCTTTCTGATTTTAACTATCACTTTCTGTACTAATGCAAAGTTTGCGATGATTGCTTCGCAAACTTTTATGTTTGCTGTTTCAACGAGATTAAATTTTTCTTTGCTGAATATTTCTTTCACAAGATTGTACACGGCAAGATAGTTGACGGTTTTTGTTAACTTATCTGAGTCTTTCAGTTCGGTTAAATCGCAAATCATTTCTATGTCAACTTCAAACTGGTTTCCGAAAACCTTTTCGTGTTCGAGGTCTCCGTGGTATGCAAAGAATTTTGCATTATTAATCTTTATAGTTGTCAGTTTCAATTACTTCTTCTTTTTAATAACTTTCTTAGCGGCTTTCTTTAATGCCTTATGTACTTTCTTGCTTTCTTTCTTTGTATCTTTCTTTGCCTTCTTTATAATCTTCTTATCTTTTTTAGCTTTTAATTTCTTTGTTTTTAATTTCTCAAGTGCTGCCTGCATTGTTTTACCGATGTCGGCAGGAGATTCAACAACAAGAATACCGCACTCTTTCATAACTGCCATTTTTTCTGCGGCGGTTCCTTTGCCGCCGGCAATGATTGCACCTGCGTGTCCCATTCTTCTTCCCGGAGGAGCAGTTCTGCCTGCGATGAATCCTACAACAGGTTTTTTGACATACTTCTTTATAAAGTATGCGGCTTCTTCTTCTGCATTACCACCGATTTCACCTATCATTACGATTGCGTCGGTGTCTTTATCTTCATTGAATAATTTTATTGCATCGATAAATCTTGTTCCGATTACAGGGTCGCCGCCTATGCCAATACATGTTGACTGGCCGATACCGAGTTTTGTTAACTGGTCAACTGCTTCGTAGGTTAGTGTTCCGCTTCTTGAGATGACACCAACTTTTCCCTTTTTGTGGATAAAGCCGGGCATGATACCGATTTTGCATTCGCCGGGGCTGATAATTCCGGGACAGTTTGGTCCGATGAATCTGACATTACGTCCGTTGCGGTTTAAGTTCTGAACGTGGTCGTAGACGTTTACCATATCTTTTGCAGGAATTCCTTCTGTGATGCAAACGACAAGGTCTATACCTGCGGAGACTGCTTCAATAACTGCGTCTGCGGCAAAGCCGGCGGGTACGAAGATTACGGATACGTTTGCTTTTGTAGCTTCGACTGCTTCTTTTGCTGTATTGAAGATAGGAACTGAATTGTTGAAGAATGTACCGCCTTTGTTTGGAGTTACGCCGGCTACGACGTTAGTGCCGTATTCTATCATTTGTGTTGCATGGAATGTTCCTTCGGAACCGGTTATACCCTGAACGAGAACTCTCGATTTTTTATTTACTAATATGCTCATGTTGTTTTAATTTATTCTTATTTAACTAAGTTGCTTTTGATTTTCCATTTACCGTTTTTGTCAGCAATAAGGTTGTAGGTGATTACGCTTTCCTTTTCGGTTTCTTTTCCGTCTGCGCCAACCATAGATTGTTTGACTTTAACTTTTACAGAAGCGTTTCCGCCTTTTTGCGAAAGTACTTTGGGCTCTTCGACTACTGTAAATTTCTTTACGTTTTTATAATTCTTTTTGAAGCTGTCTGAAGTGCGGTTTTCCCAGACTTCACTTGCTTTTTTCATGTTAGCGTCAAAGGTTTTGCTGTCGCCAACACCTCTTTGAATGTACTCAAGATAATCGTTAACGGCAATTTTAGGATTGTCGAGTCTTTTGTTGAGCTCTTTTTCCTTTTCTTCCATTTTCTTTTCTTTGAGTGCTTTCTCTTTTAACTTTGCAGAGTCTTTAGAGGTTAAGACAGAATCTTTCGAGAGTTTTTCGGAATCTTTGCCAGAGGCAAGGAGTGTGGAGTCGGCTTTTTTAAGTCTTTCTTCCCACTGCTTTAGCTGCTCTTCTTTGATTTTCAGGAAATCCTCTTTGTCTTTTAACTCCTTTTCTTTGTTTGAATACTGTTCTTTTTGTTCAAGAACATTTTGTTGTTCCTCTTTTTTATTACACGATGAGATGGATAAAACTAATAGAACAAGAATTACTCCGGCGATTAAATTTGTTGTCCGTTTCATTGTTTTCAAATTTTTTATATAAAGTTAATTTCAAAATAATCTATTTGCTTTTCATATTCAATTGAATATTTGAATAAGTAATTTTAAGAAGTAATTCCTTATGAAATTATTGCGGTTGATACAGTTTAAATAGGGTTTAAGTTTCGGGATTTATTGTTAATTTGGGTGCATGAAATACAGAAAAGAGTTAGAGGAAAGGGCGTGGGTGCTGGTGGAGAGGCTGCTGCTTGCAGGCTACAGGGCGACGGTGGATGATGATTCGTTCAGGGATTATTCGGTGAGGGTGGAGCTGGAAGGGCTGGGAGGTATAAGTTTATTTTACAGCCCGAAGAAGAGTACTTTTAAAGTGACTTATCAGGAGATTAAGGATAAGGCGGCGGCAAAGGAGCTGAAGAGAATTCTTGAGCTTGGTTTCGCAGAAGAAAATACAGATGGTACTTATATAAATAAAGGTTTTGAGGTGGATGTGGATGGTTCGTGTTTTAATGAGCTGACTTCGTATGCGGCGATTGTGAGGAAGGACGGGAAGGTGTTGAAGGAGATTTCGGGGCTGGTGAATACGGAGAGGATAAAGAGTTCGCGGCAGATAACGGGAGAGATTAAGGCGGTGATAGAGGCGGTGAAGTTTTGCAATGCTGAGGGTATTGGAGAGATTCGTTTGTATTATGATTATAATGGTTTGAAGTACTGGGCGCTGGGGCAGTGGAAGGCGAATATACTTTCGACGAAGTATTACAGGGATTTTATGAAGAAGCAGACGATAAAGATAGAGTGGGTGAAGATTAGCAGTCATACGGGAGTTTACTGGAATGAGAAGGTGGACAGGCTTGCGAAGAGCGTGATAGAGGGGAAGGGGAAATGATTACTTTTATACAATCTAATGTCTTTTATTATACCTTTTAAAACACATCTAAATTGTATGTGAAACGCATGTGGAATGCAAATGAAGATAAATATTAAGATAATAAGTGGCAAATTAACATAGAAAAAGAGGTGCAGGGAGGGGCACCTCTTTTTGATGAGGGAAATTATACTAAATTAAGGAAATCATTTTGTTCTGTTTGGGCAGTTCTGGTTCCAGCCGCGACCGTTTCCATTTCCGTTGCCGTTTCTCCAGCAGTTTCCGTTGCCGTTGTTGCTATTGTTGTTGTTGCCGCTGTTTCTCCAGCAGTTTCCGTTGCCATTGTTGCCTTTTCCGTTGCCGTTTCTCCAGCAGTTTCCGTTACCGTTGCCGTTGCCTTTTCCATATTTGCATCCTGTGCCGTTGCAACAGGAGCCCGGGTTTGTGCAGTTTGCACATTTTACGGAGTCGTATTTGCAGGTGGTGTTGTTCCAGCCCCAGCCACGATTTCCGCTGTTGTTCCAGCCACGTCCGTTTCCGTTTGCCCAGAGCGGGATGCCTTTTTCGTCAGTGAGTTTTATAGTTGTACTGTTTTGTGATACTTCTACGGGATATAGTTCGTTGACACCGTTTACGGTTTTGACTTCGCCGGTTATTGTAGCGGTTTCGTTATTAAGTTTGTATCCGTTATCAAGCCAGTACCAGTATGGTCCCATATGGATTTGATAAACTGTTCCGTCTTCGGATTTGAAGTTTGCGATGGGGTGGCTTACTTCGGTGATGTTTCCGGTGATGGTGACGGGTGTGAATTTATCGATGGTGTTTCGCTGTGCGAATGTGATGCCTGACAAGAGGATGAGCAGGATAGCTAAGTTTAGTTTAAGTTTCATTTGTTTACTCCTGATTTTATATTTTATTTAAATGTTTCAATGTTTAATTTCATATTCATTATAGAGCAATTGCTGTGCCAGAAGGAAAACTGTGTTTAGTAGGATTTTTGGGGTTATCGGGTGTATGAAATTCGACGATTTTGCCGAAGGGATTACCAAAATTTGATACTTTTTTGAATAAATTTGAGATTTAAAGCAGTTTTTATGTAATTATCACACGTTATTATGGCACGTTAATTGTTAATTAATCAATGGAATGGTGGTAAGAAAATTTATGAATATATAGCTTGGAAGAGAATATTTTAATAAGCGGTTTGAAGAAAAGGGATAAGGACTCGTTTGAAGAGTTAGTTGAACTTTACAAGGACCGTATTTTTAATATTGTTGTGGGCATGATTCAAAACGCGGAAGATGCGGAAGATTTGACGCAGGATGTTTTTGTAGAGGTTTTTAATTCGATTTCTGATTTCAGGGAAGATTCATCATTAAATACGTGGCTTTACAGGATAGCGGTGAACAAGTGTCTGGAGCTTATCAGGAAAAGGAGCAGGAAAAAAAGGTTTGGGTTTATCACTTCTATTTTTTCGGATTCTGAAGAGGTTCAGCTTCCTGATTTTGAACATCCCGGTGTGAAGCTGGAGAATAAGGAGCGGGCTAAAGTTTTGTTTAAAGCTATTTCGAAACTGCCAGAAAACCAAAGGACCGCTTTTACACTTAGTAAGATTGAGGAGCTTTCATACAAAGAGATTAGTGAAATTATGAAGATGAGTATTTCGTCGGTGGAGTCGCTTTTGTTCAGGGCGAGGGCAAATCTGAAGAAATATTTAGAAGATTATTATTTTGATAAAATTTAACCGCAAGTTTTTTAGAAATGTGTCATCTAATAATATAAGAATGGAAAAGAGAGAAAAAATAGAAGAGGAAATTATAAAGACGATGAATAGCATTGAGGGATTGCAAAAGATGAAAGCAAGCCCTTATATGTTTCAGCGTGTACAGGCAAGAATAGAAGAGGAAGCAAACGAGAGGCTGCCGATTTTGAGGGTGAATTATGTGGTTGCGCTTCTGATTATTGTGCTGCTGAATGTGCTTACACTTGCATATTATTATAAAGATGCAAACAATTCAAAGAATAGCGTAAACAGCGAGAGCATAGAATTGATTTCAAAAGAATATAACATAAACACGGGTTACAACATAATTTATTAAAGAGATGAATCCATCAATAAAGATAAAATCGTTATACATATTAGTGGGTGTGTTGGTTTTGATAAATACTGCAACGCTTGGGTTTATGTGGTATACAAAGGCAAGGACTGAGCAGGATGTGCGTCCGCCAAGACCCGAGGGCAGAAATTCTTTTCTTGCGGATGAACTGGGATTAACAGGAGAACAGCTTAACAGATTTGATACTTTGAAAAAGAAACACCACAAAGAGGTGCTGAAGATAACGCAACAAACAAAAGAACTAAAGGACGGGTTGTTTGAATGTATAAAAACCGGAGATGATGCAAAGGCGAAAGAGTTTGCGGGGAGGTTAGCGGAAAACAATAAGGCAATGGAGCTGCTGACTTACGAACATTTTAAAGAAGTGAGGGGAATTTGCAATGAAGAACAAAAAGTAAAATTTGACAGAATATTAATTGAACTGGTGAGAGGATTAGAGGCACAGTCTCCGCCTCCATTGAATGCACCGCCACCAGAAGACAGACGATTACCGGGAGACAGACCACCTCCGGGTGAAAGACAACCGCCAGAGGACGGACCACCACCGAAAAGGTAATATTTAAAACAGAAAGGATATCAAAATGGAAACAGGTGACAAGGGTAAACCTTCAAGAATTGATTTAAGTTTTTTTGTGATTTTAGCAATGCTGATTATTTTTCTGGCAATCGGGTTTTTTGCAAAATAGTTTATAAATAAAACATAATATGAAAATAAACAAAAAAGTCGCTTTAAGCGAAACAGGGTTTGTATTCGACGCTGGGACGGGAGATTCATACTCCATAAATCCAATTGGTGTGGAGATTATAGAATACATAAAGCAAAATCTTACGAAGGAAGAGATTAAGAAGAAGCTTTCGGATAAATATGATGTGACGACACCCGAACTGGAGAAATCACTGGATGATTATTTCAGTGCATTGAAAACGTTTAACATTTTAGAAAATGAATAAAAGAAACTTAACGGTGGCGACTACCGGATTGAACAATATAGACAATCCGGGACCGGGAATTCCTTTTATCAGGGGTGTGCTCGATTCGCAGGAGTTTAATGCAAAGATAATCGGGCTGGCTTATGAGAATCTGGAGCCGGGAATTTATATGCA
>CAIUQV010000247.1 GCA_903901375.1 uncultured Ignavibacteriota bacterium | reverse complement strand
TATTAAACCTTAAAACTTATTTCTTTGCTTCTGACGAAAAGACGAACAAGGAAATTATTCTTAAAGCAGTCGATGATGTATCTCTGGATGTTTATGAAGATGAAATTCTTGGCATCGTTGGTGAATCGGGTTCTGGTAAAACTGTTACTGCCCAATCCATAATGCAGCTTATACCCGAACCGTCAGGTATAATAGTAAGCGGGGAAGTTATCTATAAGGGTGAAAATATTCTAAACAAACATGGAGAAGAGTTAAGGAAAATTAGAGGAAAAGAGATAGCATACATATTTCAGGAGACCTACACTTCTTTAAACCCTGTGCTTACAGTAGAAGAACAGATATGTGAAGTAATAACTACACACCTGAATAAAACGTACCGGGAAGCAGCAGAAATATCAGTTGGACTTCTTGCGGATATGGGAATAAAAGAACCCGCTGAAAGAATCAAAGATTATCCTCATCAGTTTAGCGGCGGTATGCGCCAGCGCCTTGCTCTTGCAATGGCTCTTGCTGCTAAACCAGCATTACTGATTGCAGATGAACCGACCACAATGCTTGACGTTTCCGTTCAAAAACAGATTCTTGATTTGCTCGTATCGGCCAAAAAGAAACAGGAAATAACCTCAGTAATGTTTATTACGCATAACCTCGGGCTTGTTTCAGAATATTGTGACAGGGTTGCTGTTATGTATGCCGGGAAAATTCAAGAAATGTCACCTGTGGCGGAATTATTAAAATCACCGCTTCATCCGTATACTAAAGGGCTCCTTGATGCATCCAGGTTTGCAAAGGATAAAGATAATAAAATTTACACTATACCGGGTTATACTCCGGGACTGAAAGAACTTATTCCGGGATGTAAGTTCTGTAACCGTTGTTCAGAAGCTTTAGATAAATGTTTTACTGACGAACCGTCACTTATTAAAATAACTCCAAACCATTTTGTAAGATGCCATTTATACTCAAATGAATAAACTGCTGGAAATAAAAGATTTGACTGTAAAGTATTCTTCGGGTAAGAAGGTATTCAGCAATAGAATAAAACATATCAGTGGCGCTGAAGATATATCTTTTGATTTAATAAAAGGTGAAGTACTCGGTATTGTGGGTGAATCCGGAAGCGGCAAGACAACCGTTTCAAGGTGTCTGCTTGGTTTAATAAAGCATATCGATAAATCTTCCATCGTCAGCGGAAGCGTAATTTATAACGATGAAGGTAGTCCTGTAGATTTATTGAAATCAAAAGGCAAAGTGTTAAGAAAAGTAAGGAAAAAAATCCAGGGAGTGTTTCAGGACCCGGACTCTTCAATGAATCAGAGATTGACGGCGGGAAAGATAATCGAAGAGCCTCTTCTTAACCTGACAAACTTTTCAAAAGCAGAAAGGGATGAGAAGGTTAAGAGCATTCTTAAAAAGTGCGGACTTAATGAAGATGATATAAATAAATATCCGGCCGAATTCTCCGCTGGCCAGAAACAGCGTATTTGTATAGCCCGTGCCGTTGTTGTTGAACCGGAAATACTCATTGCAGATGAGCCGCTTTCTTCACTCGATATATCTATACAGGCTCAGATTCTGAACCTGTTTTCGGAACTGAAAGAAAAGTATAATTTAAGTATGGTGTTTATAACTCACGACTTAAACATCGTTAGAATTTTCTGCGACCGTATAATTGTTATGCAGAACGGAAAGATTGTCGAACAGGGAATCACATCAGAAGTAATATCAAACCCGAAACACCTTTACACTAAAACTCTTCTGCAGTCAAACATATCGTTATAATGTTGTAAATGCCCTGTAAAATCATGCTGTTTAACATTTATTAAGTTAAGATTTTCTGATATATTTTACCAAATTAATCCTTATATGAAAAGACTTTACACATTTGTTCTGTTGCTTTTAATGTCTTCATCTTTATTTGCCCAGAACTGGTACACCCTGGCAGGCAATAACCAGAAAAATGGTATTAGTAAAATGAACGGACCCGTATCCGTATCAACTGCTTACTGGACTGTAAACAGTACAAATTCATCGGTCTGGGGAAATGCTATTTATACTTTTGGATACAAATTTGCCACTTCAAGGATAACTTTTTCTCCTTCTTACAGGGGAAAAGTTGAACTAAGGGATATGACTAACGGCTCATTGATTTGGGAGAAAACTATTGCCGATACTTCTATTATGTATGTTGTGGGGTTTACGGAGGACGCTGTGTATGCCTGCGATTACAAAACGGCAAAGCTTTATTCGCTTAGCGTTGATAGCGGAAAAGTGAAGTGGTCAATAACTTCTGATATGTTTCCCGGAAATACCGGAATTTGTTTTGCTGATGATGGCGACCCGATTATTTTTGGTAAAAGATTAAATAGAATAACTGGTATTCCAAAATGGACTTATAATTATACAATACCTGTTGGACCAGACGGCGGATTTGTAGTTTACGGCAACACTTACTACCACTGGACAGGTTCATTAGTAACTCCTAAAAAGCTTATTGCTGTGGACAT
>CAIUQV010000246.1 GCA_903901375.1 uncultured Ignavibacteriota bacterium | reverse complement strand
TTGCTCTGGAATAATCTTACTTCTTTATCTCATTCCAGCACAGTGCCGCCGCACCAAGTACTGCCGCTGTATTTTCTTTCAACCCTGAAGGCAGAACTTTAACCGTCCCTTTAAAATTGTTCAGCATATTCTCTTCCATATGTTTTATAGTCGGCTCAAAAATATACTTACCTGAATTTGCAAGTCCGCCAAAAAGAAATATTGCTTCGGGACTTGAGAATGCCGTAGCATTCGCAAGTGCCTTACCAAGAATTTCCCCTGTGTACTCAAAAGCGTCCAGTGCTAATTTATCTTCCGCAACAGCGGCATCATAAATAAATTTAGAATCTATATTCTCTTTTCCTTTTAAAGATGATGTATATGAATTATTGCCGAGCAATTCATTCACAGTTTTTACTATTCCCGTTGCAGACGCATAAGTTTCCAGACACCCTCTTCTGCCGCATCCGCACTGCCTTCCGCCGTCTACAACTATCGTATGCCCGAGTTCTCCCGCAAAACCCGTCGAACCATAAAGTAACTGACCTCCGCAGAAAATCCCGCTTCCGAGTCCTGTTCCGAGTGTTACGATTATAAAATCATTCATATCCTTCGCATTCCCGAAAACCTTTTCACCGATTGCAGCAGCATTTGCATCATTCGTCAAATAAGCAGGCAATCCCGTTTTTGATTTCACCATTTCAGAAAAAAGTATCTTCCCCTTCCATCTCAGGTTCGGTGCATTATCAATCGAGCCGGTATAATAATTTCCGTTCGGAGCACCTATTCCGTATCCGATAACCCTGATATCTTTCACCGCATTCGCTGACTCAGCAATTTCTTTCAGCAGTGCCGCAAGATAATCTTCAAACATTTCATAGTCTGAAGTTCTGATAGAACCTTTCCCGAGAATCTTTCCGTCTGAATCCACAAACCCAAAAGGTGAGTTTGTACCGCCTATGTCAATACCGGCAACTACATCCGTCATACTGCTTCTCCTTTAAACTTTTTCTTATATCCGTACAATCCGTAGAAAATTAAATATGCATACCCGAATAGCGGAACAAACAACGAATACTGAACTCCAATCATATCGGCAAACAGTCCCTGCATTAATGGAAGTATCGCTCCGCCGACAATCATCATCACAAGAAGCGACGAACCCTGCGACGTGTATTTATCAAGCCCGTCTATAGCAAGTGTGAATATATTTGACCACATTATTGAGTTGAACAATCCTATTGCAAGTATTGACCACATTGCCACCTTTCCTGTCGTAAACAGCCCAAATATAAGTAATACAATTGCTGAGAAACTGAATATCGTCAAAGTTCTTGCGGGCAGGGATTTTCCAAGTATAAAAACCAGATAGTTTGCTGCCATAAACAAGAGGTAATACCAGACGTTTGCAATGTCAGCTTTAGTGATTAAGAATATAACTACAAACAATGCCAGACCTACTACGAGCATTATGGAATATTTTTTAGATGACTTCATTTCACTAAGTGAAATAGAACCGAGGAACCTTCCTATCATAGCACCTCCCCAGTAATAAGCTACATACTTACTTGCCTCCACTTCAGCAAAGCCGCCGATGTTCGGCAATCCGAGAAACGCAATCAGGTTACTGCCGATTGCCACTTCAGCGCCGACGTAAAAGAAGATTGCAAACATTCCCCAGAAAAGATTTGAATGTTTCAGCGCTATCGGTTTTCTTTCTATCTTATCTCCGCCAGTGAACAAAGGCAGATGTGCAAATTTCATTATAACGGCAAGAAGCAAAAACATTATTCCGAAAATAATGTATGGTGTTTTAACTGAATTAGCACCAGGGTTAGCATCGGTTAAAAAGAATTTGAAGATTAAATAACCTCCTATGACAGGCCCTATTGTTGTTCCGAAGGAATTGAATCCCTGTGCGAGATTAAGTCTGCTGGAAGCTGTCTCCGGCTTGCCAAGCATTGCCACATAAGGGTTTGCAGCTATCTGCAGAAGTGTTAACCCAAAACCTATACAGGCAAGTGCCGAAAGGAAAAAAGTAAACGAATGAAACTGCGCAGACGGATAAAACAGAAAACAGCCTGCCGCCGATAATATCAGCCCGATTATAATTCCGTTTTTATAACCAATCTTTGCAATCGGGTCTCCCGTTGTTAGCGATAGCACAAAGTACAGAAGCGAAACCACAAAGTACGCTCCGAAGAATGCAAACTGCACAAGGTTTGCCTGAAAATGCGACAACTCAAATACACCTTTCAGGAAAGGTATCAGTATATCGTTTATGCTCGTGATAAAACCCCACATAAAGAAAAGCATTGTGAGTGTTGCAAGCGATGATGTATAACTTCTGTTCTGTTCCGTCATAACCCTGAATAATGTTACGAAAGGTACAATTTGAGAAATATAAAATAATTATGAAATGTTAAAAACCTGCCTACAATCCGAAAAGATGTTCAATTAATATTTTCAGTCCTATCAGTATTAGTATAATCCCTCCTATCACTTCCATCACTTTCCCGAGTTTCATCCCGAGCTTTTTACCAATCCATATACCTGCAAAACTCAGCGCCGCAGTTATCACACCTATCATCATACTCGGATACCAAATATTCACGTCGAGCATTGCAAGCGTAAACCCCACTACCAGTGCATCTATGCTCGTTGCAACGCTCAGTATAACCAAATTCTTTCCCTTC
>CAIUQV010000245.1 GCA_903901375.1 uncultured Ignavibacteriota bacterium | reverse complement strand
CTGCCTTTCGTTTATGCAATCGGTAATTGCTTCAATGGCGAAGGCGGATTTGCAAAGGATTCAATAACAGACTTAAATGGACTTAGAGATACTTTGGTTGAACTTCCACACTACTGCAATATTCAGCAGGACAGGATTGCAGATTTCACCGTTCCCGTCATTAACAATATTGTTGATACAGTTTATAAGTCAACATTGCCCCAGTTCCAGAATAGCTCACCGTCTGTTACTCTTTACAGGGATTTCTATAAAACCGTTATGAAAAGAAACTATGATAGCACTAAAATATTAGGCACACAAATTCTAACAAACTATTCGGATAGTATCTCCACTTCAGACGTCATTTCATTATTGTATTTTGTTAACACAAAACTCCCGAATATCAGCGAAAACATGCAGGCATTAAAAACATTCCTTGAACAACTAATAATAAACCATTCTCAGAACCTGACACTTGTAAGAACAGCAAACTACTTCGTTCAGAAATGCAAGGTTCATCTTCAGCAATATACTTCTGCACTCGATGGGTATCAGGATATAATATCCCAAAACCCATACAGCTATGAAGGTCTTGTAGCATCCTGGGATTATGCATCTACACTCTTGCTTGCAAACTCAGGGGGTGCTTACTCAAACAATGAAGATGAAAGCCTGAATTCATTAGTCTTGGAAAGTCAGTTCTTGGTAGATTCATTAAGAATGAAGCGGCTGCTTAACTCAGATAAGTACGACAAAAATGTGTTCACACAGGAGGACAGGAAAGTGTTTATAAAATCTGTCGGAGATGTCTTAAAGGATGACAGACAGAAACAAATAGAAAAAGTAAAGAAACTCGAAGATGACCTTAATAAGTCTAAAGGAAACAACACAGAAAAGGTAAAACAAAAACTCGAAGAAGTTAAAAACCTAAACTCACTTATAAAGACTAAGAAACCAAAAAATGCAGAAGAGTATAAGGTGATAATCAACAACGACATTGAGAAGTTGTATCCAAAGAAATCAAGCGGGGATTCAAGCCCAAAGAACATAGTTCCTGTTACTTACAATCTATATCAAAATTATCCAAACCCATTCAACCCGACAACAAAGATAGCATTCGACCTACCAAAAGATGCAAATGTAAAACTTGTTATCTATGATATACTTGGCAGAGAAATGAAGACTCTCGTGAACAATGAATACCGAACAGCTGGTAAATACATCACCGAGTTCAACGGTTCATCACTCGCAAGTGGTGTTTACTTCGCAAGGATACTCGTAAACGAAGGAAAAGATTTTATAGCAGTGAAGAAGATGGTATTGTTAAAGTAAGTATTTGTATATGTAAACAGAACCCCCGCTGTGTATGGCGGGGGTTGTTCTTTATAATCTGTCCGTAAAAGTCTGTTTCTTTTACCTGTTCAGTATACCGTCTTTCTTGATATAATCGTTTAAGACTGATTTTGGTACTACAACTTCCGGCATTCCTGCGGCATAGGGCAAAACCTGATACTGCTGAAAATGTATTATGAGTTCTTTGTTTGACAGTGTGAATGCTTCGTAGTTCTCGGGTTTCGGTGCGGCACCTTCTTTCACCCAGCTCTCATCCGCATAGTCGCCTTCTTTCAGAATTTCTTTTATGCAGTATTCGGAAATCACGTTAAGGTACTTTCCTTCGAACAGGTCTGAGAGTTTCAGATTCTTATTGTTCTTAAGGTCGTAATTAAATGTGTATGCAATAGTGGAGCCGTGTGCGCCGCCTGTAAAATAGTATGTGTAAAGTATAACAGACACAAAATCGTTACTGGTATATTTTACGTCGTAGTTAACAAAAAACTCATAGGGCAGTGATGGGTCATAATCTATGGCCTTTGCGTCCTTCAGGAATTCAGTCTTTTTGTCCTCAACAAAATTCTGTATGAGTTTATTAAAACCCCTGGCACTTTCAGTACCCGCATTTCTGATTTTTGGATAATACAGCTCTACGGTGTATTCCTTTGTTTCTTTTTTAAACTTAACTGTGTCTATATCTATGCCCGGTAAGGCAACGTTTAAATATGCGAATAAAAACGTTAATATTAAAAGTACTCTTTTCATTTATGTATGTTTTGGTTTTTTATACAATTCTTAAACATCAATACTTTAAAAGTGTTCCCGCCGGAATTATAATTATTCTTCCGTGTCTTAATATAATATCCTTTAAACTGAGTTTAGTCCGTTTT
>CAIUQV010000244.1 GCA_903901375.1 uncultured Ignavibacteriota bacterium | reverse complement strand
GGCTCGTGAAAGAGTACAGCGGAGGAAGCACGGCAGTCTTATTTATCGCAGACCCAAATGCATTCGTTGGCAACGGAGGATTAAAGTTTGCAGGAAATGACTGGTCTTTACACTGGAAATCTGTTTACGATTCTCTCTTCAGAATGGGAGCAGTTTCAGACCAGCTTATCTGTCAGTTTTTTCCTCAGCAGTACTGGGTTACATATCCGCATACATTGTCGCACGATAAACAGGCAGGAGTAGGCAGGTTTATTATCAGCAGTAATTATGAAAGATACTATGGCGATACCGAAGGCACAAACTGGGACGGATACATAACATATATAAACAGAACAATCAAAATGATGAGGTTTGTCTCGGCGGAAGCAAAGCTAAGGAATGTATCCTTCGGAGCAATCACTCAGCTCAACAGTGATGAAGTATCTATCACTGGTAAAGACGGCGGCTGGGGACTCCGCGAACCGACCAATGAAGAAATATCTGTTACTAATTTTCTTGCGATGTGCTACGGTGCTAAGCAAATATACCAGTTTTCATACACCACATCCGAACAGGGAAACGGACGGTATAATATGGGACTTACTACAAACTATTACTCGGGTAAAAGAGAAAAGAATTATTACGGTCAGATGAAATGGGACTACATGGTTGAGCTTAACAAGCAGATGACTAAGATTGGAAATATTCTTTATCCTCCGGGCAACACGAATGAACATTTAGTGTATGAAAATACTGCTACAGTCGATGCAATAAAAAGCCTGCCGGTGAGGTTTGTTCAGGATGTACGAAGCATTAAACGCGATGCTTCGCATAAGTTTACTGATGATGCTGAATGTAAAAACTGCGACCCTGCAAACAAACGGTTCTGGGAGATTGGTTTCTTTGGCATTAATCCTTTGTCGTCGAATAAAAATGACAGGTGCAAATACATACTTGTGCTGAACAAAAGAACCTATCCCGAACTTAACCTTGACGGTGACTTACGTCTCCTGAAAATAAAGTTTAACCCGAATGAACTCGCCGGGTTCGACAACTGGCAGATAAAAGATGCCGTGACAGGAAAAGTGATTTCAGCTTTTATTAAAAACTCTAATGAATATATTTCCGCAGGGATATATCAGCCGGGCGAAGGAAGACTCCTGAAGTTGGTGCCGGTGAAGTAGGTATCAGGATGATATTTTACATATCTGATTCCTTTTCTTAAATATACGTAATCTCTGAGAGATATTATAAGATAGTCGTTTTGGTTACTACTGATATGCGATATCCACGTTATTCTACCTCCAAATTATTAATAGCTTAACTTTGTATAATTTAATATCCCTTAGGGATTATATATTAGTAGGTCCAATCTGTAAGTTTTATCTGTTTGTCATTTTATATGGAATATATATGATGTATTTTGAGTCACTATGATTACAGATTTTTTAATTGTCGGGTCGGGGATTGCGGGTTTATCGCTTGCATTAAAGCTTAGTACGCTCGGCAAGGTTTTGATTATTACAAAGAAACGCAAGGCAGAGTCGAACACAAACTATGCTCAGGGCGGGATTGCTTCCGTGCTGGCGGATGACGATAATTTCGATTTGCACATTCAGGATACTATGTCCTGTGGCGGTGATTTGTGTCATCTGGATGCTGTAGAAAAGATTGTCCGCGAAGGTCCTACGAGGATTTATGAGCTGATTGATATCGGCGTAAAGTTTACGCAGAAGAACGGTCATTTGCTTCTCGGCAAGGAAGGCGGACATACGAAGAGCCGCATTGTCCACGCAAAAGACCTTACGGGTAAAGAGATTGAGCGTGCATTGCTTCACGAGATTTCAATTAATAAAAATATTGAAGTTCGTGAATATTGTTTCGCGATTGATTTAATCACGAATAGAAACCTTAAAAAGAATAAGCATAAACTTAATAAGACGTACAGGCATACTATTGAAAACAGGACAAAGAATGCCTGTTACGGACTTTATGCATACAATATCAAAGCTAAAAAAGTTGAGAAGATAATCGCACGCAATACGATTCTTGCAACGGGCGGACTGGGGCAGGTTTACCTTCACACAACAAATCCTGCGATTGCAACGGGCGATGGTTTTGCGATGGGTTACAGGGCGGGATGCCTTGTGGAGAATATGGAGTTTGTGCAGTTTCATCCGACTTCGCTTTACGAAACGGAGATTGATGACGATACGCAGGTGTTCCTGATTTCGGAAGCAGTCCGCGGTGCGGGTGCTGTGCTGAAAACAAAGGACGGCAAAGAGTTTATGCAGAAGTATGACAAGCGTAAATCGCTGGCTCCGCGCGACATCGTTGCGAGGGCGATTGATAACGAGATGAAGAAGCGCGGCGACAAGTGTGTTTATCTGGATACATCTCCGATAGGTGCAGAAAGAGTGAAAAAGGAATTTCCGAATATTTACAAGACCTGTCTTTCAAAGGGAATTGATATTACAAAAGAAATGATTCCCGTTGTACCTGCCGCGCATTATGCCTGCGGCGGAATAAAGGTTGACCTTGAGGGCAGAACTTCTCTGAAG